>NZ_FNWP01000023.1:0-119957 GCF_900108435.1 Methylobacterium sp. 275MFSha3.1
CAACCTGTACCTGCTGGGCACCGGCACCGGGCTGGCGCCGTTCCTGTCGATCATCAAGGATCCCGAGGCCTACGACCGGTTCGAGAAGGTCGTGCTGGTCCACGGCTGCCGGCAGGTGCAGGAACTCGCCTACGGCGAGACCATCACCGAGACGCTGCCGCGCCACGAGTTCCTGGGCGAGATGATCTCGAACCAGCTGGTCTACTACCCGACCGTGACCCGCGAGCCGTTCCGCAACCGCGGCCGGATCACCGACCTGATGGTCTCGGGCAAGCTGTTCGAGGATATCGGCCTGCCTCCGATGGCGATCGAGAACGACCGCTTCATGCTCTGCGGCAGCCCCGACATGATCCGCGACACCCGCGAGCTCCTGACGTCGCGCGGCTACGAGGAGGGCAACCACGGCGAGGCCGCCCACTACGTCATCGAGAAGGCCTTCGTCGAGAAATAGCGCACCCGCGCAGGCCGGTTCGGCTTCAGCCCGGTGCGGTCGTCCGCGCCGGGCTTTTCTGTGCCGGTGCGTCCCCGGACCCGGTCGCGGGGGCGGGGCGCAGGATCGCCCCGTATCCGTCCTGCGCGTCGCCGACGAAGCGGATGCCCGCCCCTTCGAGGACCGTGCGGATCGCCGCGAGGGTCCGGCTGCGGGGCTGGACCTGCTCGCTCTCGATCATGTTCAGGGTGACGACGGAGACCGCGGCGCGGCTCGCGAGAACCCCTTGCGTCCACTTGAGAAGTCCGCGGCCGGCGCGGATCTGGGCGGCAGTGATCATGGGCCGGAGATCGCCCGAACTGAAATAATTTTCAAGTTTCCGGTTGACGCAGGCCGAGCGCGACCGTATCCACCGCGCCATCGGCCTGCCGGGCCGGTGATCTGAAGTGACCGCACGCTCCTCGTATCCGCGGCCCGCGCGCCGCGGCGGACGAGTCCGGTTCCCTTCGCAACGGTCGCCGCTGGCATCCGATCGCAGTTCACCGGCGCGGGCCGGAGACGCTCGGTTATCCCTGTCACGGATCCCCCCGAGCCTCATCGACACGCCCGCGTCACCCGAAGCCCCGTTCGGACGGAGCATGGCATGAAACAGCACGACGGCATCGACGTCGCGGCGTTCGCCCGTCCCGGGCTGATGCGACCGTTACGGTCGTATCGCGGGGCTCTCGGCCCGAGAGGCTGAGCGCGTCTCGAGGACCCTGCGGGCCGGCAGGGGACGGTTATCATCGGTAGAGCGCCGCGGGCTTGTCCCGCGGAGGTTGCGGGTTCGATCCCCGCCGGGGGCCGCGAGGTCGCCGGAGCTCATGCCCGTCCCCGACACCACGACCGCAGGGCCCGGCCAGACGACCGGGGCGCCGACCGTGCGCGGATCCCGGCCGACGATGCGGGCCGGAGAGGAACGGTTATCTTCACCGAAGGGAGGTCGCGGGTTCGAATCCCGCCGGGCCGCGAGGCCCGTAGCTCAGCCCGGATAGAGCGCCCGGACACCGTTCCTCACGCCACGCCCGCATCGCCCGGACGCGGGCCGGAAGACGAAGGTTATCGGGATCCGAGGGGTGCGGGTGCGAGTCCCGCCGGGTCGTCAGGCCCGTAGCTCAAGCAGAGCATCGGATAGGCCCCTCGTCGCCGCCACGCCCGCGCCCGGCCGGACGGAACCCCGCCACCGACCACACGAGATACCGGCCGCGCGCGAGCGGCGGTGGACGACGCGCCGCGGCCGCGTCCCCGCCCGACCGCGCGCGCCGGGACGCGCCACCGGCCGGCGATCGGCCGCGATGGAGAGAGGAGAGACCGAGAGGAGCCCGCCATGACGAAGCTCGCACAGATGTTCCGGCTCCGCGCCACCCCGCAGACGGAGCCGATCCCCGGCACGGTGCCGAACGCCGCCGGAGGCCACGCCTTCGCGGTCGGCGATTGGGCGCGGCTCGACCGCTTCCTGGTGCTCGGCTCCGAGGGCGGCTCGTACTACGCGAGCCCGCGCGCCCTGACCGCCGAGAACGCGGCGGCGGTGCAGCGGTGCATCGCGCAGGACGGCGCCCGCGCGGTCGCCGCCATCGTGGCGGTGAGCGAGGGCGGCCGGGCTCCGAAGCCGGATCCGGCGATCTTCGCCCTGGCGCTGGCCGCCGCGTCGGCGGACCTCGCGACCCGGCGCGCGGCGCTCGCGGCCCTGCCGCGGGTCTGCCGCACCGGCACGCACCTGTTCCAGTTCGCCGCCTCCGTCGAGGCGATGCGCGGCTGGGGCCGGGGCCTGCGCCGGGCGGTCGGTGACTGGTACTGCGCCAAGCCCGTGGAGGCCCTGGCCTTCCAGGCGGTGAAGTACCGGACCCGGCAGGGCTGGTCGCACCGCGACCTGCTGCGGCTGGCCCATCCGGAGACGGAGGAGCCCGCCCGGAAGGCGCTGTTCGACTGGATCTGCCGCGGCACCGTGACCGAGGCCGTCCCCGGGATCGTCCACGCCTTCGCGCGGGTGCAGGCGGAGGGCCTCGACGGGGCGGTGGCCGCCGCGCTGGTGCGCTCGCACGGCCTGCCCTGGGAGGCGCTGCCGACCGGGCTGATGGGCAGCCGCGCGGTGAACGAGGCCCTGATCGAGCGGATGCCGGTCGGAGCCCTCGTGCGCCAGCTCGGCCGCCTGACGGCCGCGGGGGTGCTCGCGCCCTTCTCGGAGGGCACCGAGCACGTCCGGGCGGTCCTGTCGGACCGGGAGCGGATCCTCCGGGCGCGCCTGCACTCGATGGCGCTGCTGCTGGCCCTCAAGACCTACGCCTCCGGGCACGGTCAGCGGGGCAAGCTCGCCTGGGAGCCGGTGGCGGCGATCGTCGAGGCGCTGAACGCCGCGTTCTACACGGCGTTCGGCGCGGTCGAGCCCACGGGCCGGCGCCTCGTGCTGGCGCTGGACGTCTCGGGCTCGATGGGCGCCAGCACGGTCGCGGGCTCGACGCTCACGGCCCGGGAGGCGGCCGCCGCGATGGCGCTCGTCACCGCGGCGACCGAGGAGCACTGGCAGGTGCTGGGCTTCACCGCCGAGGCCGGCCGGGCCTGGAGCCAGGGGGCCGCGCTGACGCCGCTGCCGATCGGGCCGTCGACGCGGCTCGATCAGGCGGTGCGGGCGACCGCCGACCTGCCGTTCGGCGCCACCGACTGCGGCCTGCCGATGCGCTGGGCGCTGGAGCGGGGCGTGAAGGCCGACGCGTTCGTGGTCTACACGGACTCGGAGACCTGGGCGGGGCCGGTCCACCCGGTCCAGGCGCTGCGGGCGTACCGGGAGAAGACCGGGATCCCGGCGAAGCTGGTGGTCGTGGGGCTGGTCTCCAACGGCTTCAGCATCGCCGACCCGGAGGATCCCGGCATGCTCGACGTGGTCGGCTTCGACACCGCGGCTCCGGCCGTGATCGCGGATTTCATCCGCGCGTGAGACAGGGGCGGGCGGCTCTTCCGGGCTGCCCGCCCTATTGCTGCGGGACGCCCGGCATCCCGTCCGCGAAGGGGCCGCCGCCGGCGCTGAACAGCTTGCGCAGGAAGCCCGGGGCGATCGCCGAGAGCGGGTTCACGCTCACGTCCGGCGAGGCGAGCTTGCCGGAGACGCGGAAATTGACCGCGAACAGGCCCTCGTTGTGGCCGCCGCCCAGCAGCGGCCCGAGCAGCGGCAACTGCGAGGCCACGTTGTTCAGGCCGTAGAGCGGCACGAAGGTGCCAGTCATGTCGGTGCGCTCGCGGCCGGTATCGAGCCAGCCCGACAGGGTGAAGCCCATGGCGGCGTTCGAGATCGCCGCGTCGGTGAAGTCGACGCGGGTGCCGGTGCGCACGAAGTTGGCGCGCATGCGGTCGAAGGTGACGTCGCCCGCGCCCCGGCCCGGGGCGACCCGTCGGCCGCGGGCCGTCTCCGCGTCGGACGGCTCCGGGCCCTGCGCCATGATGCTCGACAGCGCGGGCTCGTTGCGCAGGATGAAGTCGCGGATCTGCACGACGCCGGATTGCGGGCCGTCGTTGAGGCCGATCCCGGCCGTGAGCCGGCCGCCATACATCCGCCGGTACACGTCGACGAACCGCAGCGTCGCGCCGGCATCGGCCGATTCCACCGACAGGGTCGGCACGCCGCGCTCGCCGCGGGTCACCGTGGCGGCGAAGGGAGCCGCGCGGAAGCGCCCGGTGATGTTGGCGGCCCGCAGGGTCTTCCCGTGCAGGGAGAGCTTCAGGTTGGCGCCGGTCAGCGCCTCCTCGTTGAAGCCGGTGACGATGGGCACCTGGATGTCGGCGTCGATATCCTTGGGATTCGCGTCCCGCGCCTCACGGCCGCCCTTGGGATCGGGGGCGCCCAGGGATTTCAGGAACGGCCGGGCGTCGGCCACCGCGCCCCGGACCACGACCTTGTAGCCGCCGCCGGTCCGGTCGAGGCTCACGCGCAGGTCGTCGCCGGGGGACAGCTTGACGCTGCTCAGGTCCGCCCGCTCCAGGCCGCCCTCCTGGGTGATCGAGACGGTGCCGCGGGCGCTCGCCGGGGCCGCGTCGAGGGCGAAGTCGCGCAGGTCGAAGGTCTGGCCGCTGTCGACCAGGGTGAAGGTGAGCCGTCCCGGCTTGCCCGGGGGCTTGGTCAGCCCCGGGACCAGCCCGTCGATCCCGGCCTTCGCCAGATCCGCCTCGACCCGGATCGGCGGCTTGCCGGATCCCGGCCGGCCGATCTGCACCACCGCGCGGACCGGGATGGTGCCGGTGAGCTGCGGCGCGGTCGGCAAGCCCTTGCGGCCGCGGACCGCCTCGTCGAGCGACACGTTGACCACCGCCTCGCCGGGCTGCCCGACCTTCGGCTGGCGCAGGTCGACCGACATGGGCGCGCCCGCGACCCGGCCATCGCCCTTCAGCGTGAAGGCGCCCCGGTCGTAGACGAGGTTGAACCGGCCCGACTCGAGCCGGTCCCGGCCCATCACCTTGTCGACCGCGAGGTCGGCCAGCGAGCCGGTCAGCGTCACCGGCAGGTCCGGCAGGTCGGGGATGTGCTTGAGGTCGAGGGGGAAGTCGACGCGCAGGTCGGCGCTGCCCTTGATCGTGGCGGGGTCGAGGTCGACGCTCATCACGCTCTTGAACAGCTTGGCCTGGAGCACGGAGGCCATGCCGTCGGCGCCGCCGGAGAGCCGCATCCCGATCTGGGCCACGACCCGGTCCGGGGTGATCTGCGGGATGACGAAGCTGCCGTCCGAGATGGCGAGCCCGCGCCCGTCCGGCCCGTGGACCTCGGCGGTCACGTTGCGCACCGTGGTCGAGCGCCCGGTGATCACGCCGACGACGTTGCCCTTGGTCACCGGCGGGGAATCGGCGGTGACGTCGATGGCCGCGTCCGAGACGTGGAAGTCGATGTGGACCGCGTCGTCCGGGGCGGGGTCGCCCCGGGTGGCGGCCGCCAGGACCGCCCCGGACATCTTCACCTTGATGTCGACGGAATCGACCCGGCCGCGCCGGAGCTGGTCCACCAGGTAGGTGCGGGCCGGCGGCGCGATGTGCTCCGGCCAGAGCCGCAGCCCGGTACGGACCTCGCCGTCGTGGCCGGCGAGGTGCAGGGTCAGGCCGCCGTCGTCGGCGCTCGTGCCGATCGTCCCGGTGATGGCGCCCTTCACGCCGGGCCCCGACAGGGTCAGCGCGTCGATGGAGATCCCGCCGTCGCGGCCGGAGAGCTGCGCGTCCAGGGCGTCGATCTTCACCGGCGCGTCCTGCGGGGTCGCCCCGCGTAAGGTGGCGTCGCGGCTCGCCAGCGTCGCGGTCCAGGTCGTGCTCGCGCCCGCGGGGCTGCCCGTCCACGTCCCCGCGAGGTGCACGGCGTTGCCGGCCCCGCGATAGTCCAGGCCAGTGAGCGACATCACGCGGTTGGCCTCGTCCCAGTCCAGGGAGGCGTCGAGGCTCTCGACCGTGACCGGGTTGAAGTCCTTCTCCTCGATCAGGAACGTGCCGTCGCCGGTGTGGAGCTTGGCGTTCATGGTCCGGATGCGGCCGGCCGTCAGGCTCACGTCGGCGCGGGCCGAGACCTTCAGGTCCGTGGTCAGCGGCAGGCCGGACTGGCCCGAGAGCAGCAGGAGATCCGTGACCGGCAGGTCGTCGAGGGTGATGACGCCCGAGCGCTCCTGCCCGTCCGCGCCGTCGCGCAGCGTGCCGCCGAAGCGCCACTCGCCGTGCGGCCCGTCGAGCCGCAATTCGAAGTTCCGGGTGCCGTTGACCGGGTCGCGCCCGAACAGGCCGTTGACCCGCGCGAAGACCGCGCGCTCGCGGCCGTCCTCGTCGATCAGCCGCAGCCGCGCGTCGGTGACGCGCGCGCGGTCGAGGGCGCCGACCACGCCGCCCGGATCGAGGACGACCCCGAAGATCGACGCGATCGCGGCCGAGAGCGGCGAGACGGTGCCGCGCACCCCGTCCACGCTCGGCGGCGTGTGCGGCGCGACGTCGACCGGGTGGTTGGCCTCCGAGGCCGCGAAGGCGATGGAGCCGTCCCGGTGCAGCAGCGCGGTGGTCTGCGTCTCGCGGAACTCGATCGAGCGCGGCTGCAGGTTGAGCCGCAGGAGCCCCCAGGGGTCGAGGCTGACGAGCGCCAGGGGCGCGCGCACCACGAGGTCGCCCTGCGGGTTGCGGATGTCGAGGCCGGAGAAGCGCAGGCTGAGCGCGTTCTCGCGGTCGAGCTCGAGGCTGCTGCCGCGCAGCCCGATGCTCCAGCCGGGCCCGATCCGCTCGGCCACGGCGGCGGCGACGCGGCGCGACAGGCCGTCGATCTGGAGCGGCCCGTTCGACAGGCGCAGGGCCACGAGGCCGACACCGGCGCCGACGAGCAGCACCAGCGCGAGGGCGCTCACGAGGCAGACGCCGCCGACGCGTCGCGCCTTCCCCCGAGGCCTGCATGCCGGCGTTGTCTCGTCCGCCATCGGGACCTTTGTTCCGGGGTCTCTGCGCGCGGCGCCCTCGGGCTCCGCGGCCGGTGGATCGAAGCGCGCCCGCGCTTTACAGCGGCCGCGACTCCGGGCTTGGCTCGGACGTGCGCGGTGCCATCGCTCGAGCCCGCGCACGAGATCGGTTGCACATCATCAATCGGCCGAAAGGAAGGCACGATGCCGCTGTCAGAGGGGGATCCCGCCCCCGATTTCGACCTTCCCGCCTCGGGCGGAGGGCGCGTCGGACTGTCCGCGCTCCGCGGTCACAAAGTCGTGCTCTACTTCTACCCGAAGGACGACACGAGCGGATGCACGCTGGAGGCGCAGGACTTCAACGGCCTGCTGCCGGCCTTCGCGGAGGCGGACGCCAAGGTCGTCGGCCTGTCGCCGGACCCGGTGAAGAGCCACGACAAGTTCTGCAGCAAGTACGGGCTGACCTTCCCGCTCGCCGCCGACGAGGACAAGACCGTGCTCGAGGCCTACGGCGTCTGGGTCGAGAAGAGCATGTACGGGCGCAAGTACATGGGCGTGGAGCGCACCACCGTCCTGATCGACCGGGAGGGGCGCGTCGCCAGGATCTGGCCGAAGGTGAAGGTGCCCGGCCACGCCGAGGCCGTCCTGGCGGCCGCGCGCGCCCTGCCCTGACGTCCCCTTGACGTCCCCCCTGACGCCCGGCGCGCGACGGATCCTTAACCCTACTAAGGCCTGAATGGCGGCTCCTCCGGTGCCGTTCCGATGCAGCTTCCGAAGTTCCCCGCGCGTCTCAGGCCGCACCGGCCAGCCCCCTGGCTCGCCGCCGGCCTCGCCCTGGCGGTGGCCTGGGCGCTCGGGGCCTCTTGCCTGATCGTGTTCCACGACGACGTGCTCGCCGGGTTCGTGGCCCGGCAGGCCGCCCTGCGCGACGCCTACGAGGCGCGCATCGGCGAGCTCCAGGACCGCCTCGACCGCGACCGGAGCGACCGGGCGGGGAGCGAGGCGGGTCTGGCCGACCGGGTCGCGGCCGCCCTGGAGCGCCAGGCCGAGCTGGAGCGGCGCACGGCCGCCCTCGCCGACCTGGAGCGGCAGGCCCTGCCCGACCCGTCCACGACCGGCGCCCTACCCGGGCAGCCCGGCGCTGCGCCCGGTGGGAGCTACGACGATCTCTTCCTGCGTCCGACTGAGGGTGCGGCTCCGGCGCCGCGCTCCGCCCGCGATCCCCTGCCCCGCCGCGGCGCGCGCGAGGCCGAGACCGGCCTGATCCGGCTGGAGGCCCGGCTCGACGGCCTGCAGGCGGCCCAGGGCGAGCGCCTCGCCGGGCTGGCCGCCCGGGCCGGGGACGCGGTGCGGCGGCTGCGCGGCCTGATCGGCCGCACCGGTCTCGACCCCGACCGCCTCGATCCCGACCGCACCGGCGCGGCCGCGCCGGCCGCCGGGCTGGGCGGACCGTTCGTGCCCCTCGACGGCCGCGCCCTGGACGGCACCGGCTTCGCGGAGGGCCTCGCCCTGGCCCGGCGCGCGCTCGACGACGGCGAGCGCCTGCGCCGGCTCGCCGCCACCCTGCCCCTGGCACGCCCGATCCGGGGAGGCGCGACCGTGTCGAGCCCGTTCGGCACGCGCCTCGACCCCTTCACCCGCGGCCTCGCCCTGCATACCGGGCTGGACCTGAAGGCGGAGTACGGCGAGCCCGCCCGCGCCACCGCGCCGGGCCGGGTGATCGCCGCCGAGGCCGCGGGCGGCTACGGCAACATGGTCGAGATCGACCACGGCCACGGCGTCACCACGCGGTTCGGCCACCTCGCCCGCATCGCGGTCCGCCCCGGGCAGCGCGTGGCCGCGGGCGATGCGGTCGGCGCCGTCGGCTCAACGGGGCGCTCTACCGGGGCGCATCTCCACTACGAGACCCGCATCGACGGCGAGCCGGTGGATCCGCAGCGCTTCCTGGAGGCCGGCGCCACCGTCGCGGCGGCCGGACCCGGCGCCGACTGAGTCCGTCGCTGCGCCGGTCGCCCTGTGCCGGTCGCCCTGTGCCGGCCTCCGAGTCCCCGAGGCAGGCCGGCCTGGCATCGGCCGTGACGCCCGCGCGGGGATGGCCTTCCGGGCCGGACCTGTTGCGGGCGGCCGGCCCGGTGCTACGATCCGGCCGAGGTGGGGATCGGCGATGGCTCTGGCCGCGAAGCGCGACGCGCGGATGGATGTGTCCGAGTTCAGGCTCTGGGTGGAGGGCCGGCCCGCGCACGAGCGCTGGGAGCTGCTCGATGGCGAGCCCGTGCTCATGGCGCCGCCGCGGGAGCGGCATCAGGCAATCGTCGCGAACCTGATCCGCCGAATTGGCGACTTCGCGGATGCCAAGGGCTGCCGCGCCATGCCGGGGCTGGCGATCCTCAGCGCCGCGATGGACGATTTCGCCCCGATCCCCGACGTGGTGGTGCGGTGCGGGCCGCCGCTGCCGGAGGGCTACGCCGCCGACCCGCTCCTCGTCGCCGAGGTGCTCTCGCCCTCGACCATGAGTCTCGACCGCGGTCGGAAGATCGACTTCTACCGGACCGTGCCGAGCCTCGCGGTCCTGCTGATCGTCTATTCCGACGAGGCGCGGGTCGAGGTCTGGCGACGCGCGGGCGACGACTGGAGCGTCGCGGCCCTCGGGCTCGACGGCACCGTGTCGCTGCCGGAGCTCGACGGCGCCGTGCCGGTGCGCGACCTCTACCGCGGTCTCGCCTTCTGAGCGGCCGCACCCCACCTGATCGAACGGCGAAGCATCAAGGCACCGACTTGCCCCATTTCGAAGATTTCTACGCGGCCAAGCTGCGCGGCTCCCTCGGCGTGACCGACGCCGAGTCGGTGCTCGACCTGCGCGGCACCAATCGGGCGACCGCCGAGGCCTCGCTCAAGGACATGCTGGAGCGCAGCCGCTTCGCCAAGGGCAAGACCGTGGCGATCCGGCTCGATCCGCCCCCGGAGGGCGGCGGCGAGACCCTGTTCCAGCCGGCCGGGCGCCTGCTCCTCGACGCGAAGCGCCGCGGCCTGATCGAGCGCCTGCAGACCCTGCCGGCCCAGGACGGGCTCGGCTTCTACGTGGCGCTCACCGGCCGCGCCGACCGGACGCCCATGTAGGGCGGCCACGGAGGTTGTGCCGGCAACGGATCGGGTGCGCGCCGCCGGGCGTTGAACGCTCCCGCTCCACAGGATGCCGCCCGTGCCCGACACCCGATTCCCCGAAGCCGGGTCCCGCCGATGAGGACCCTTCCCGGCGGCCGCAACGCGATCGAGCGCATCGCCCGCTTCGGCTACGGCGCCCGCGGCGTGGTCTACATCGTGGTCGGCGCCCTGGCCCTGCTGGCGGCCCTGGGGCATGGCGGCCGGGCCGGCGACAGCAAGGACGCGCTCCGCGCCGTCATGGCCGGGCCGTTCGGCGCGGCCGTCGTCGGCCTGATCGCCCTCGGCCTCGCCGGCTTCGCCCTCTGGCGCCTCGTCGAGGGCATCACCGATGCCGACCGGCGGGGCACCTCCGCCAAGGGCCTCGCGGTGCGCGGTGCCCACCTGATCAGCGCCGGGCTCTACCTCGGTCTCGCCGCCAGCGCGGCCTCGCTCAGCCTCGGCCTGGGCATGAGCGGCGGCGACGGCGTGCATGACGGTACCGCGTGGCTCCTGAGCAAGCCCTTCGGCCGCTGGCTCGTGGCCCTCGTCGGCCTCGCGGTCGTCGGCGGCGGGTTCGGCTTCCTCGGCAAGGCGTGGCGCGGGGACGTCACCGACCGGCTCGCCCTCGACGCCCGGGCCCGGGACCGCTGGGCCGGCCCGATCGGCCGGTTCGGCTACGCGGCGCGGGGCCTCGCCTTCCTGATCATCGGCGGGTTCCTCGTGGCCGCCGCGTGGCACCAGCGCTCCTCGGATGCCAAGGGTCTGGCCGAGGCCTTCGCGCTGCTGCGCGCACAACCCTACGGCTGGATCCTGCTCGGGCTCGTGGCGGCCGGCCACGCCGCCTTCGGGGCCTTCGGGCTGATCCAGGCCCGCTACCGGCACATCGACGCCCCCGACATCGACCGGGTGGACGACGCGGCCGGTGCGGCGGCCCGGGCGCTGGGCTGAGGCCGGCGCCGCCTCCGGCCCCGGCTCCGGCCCTGGGCGGGCCGCGTTGACAGGGCCGGTGCCGCGGCGGATACCCCCGGCATCCCATCCGGCTCCCGATGCAGCAGCGCCTCTACAAGACCGCGGTGATGGTGACCCACGACCTCGCGGCGACCGCTGCCGCCGTGGTGCTCACCTTCCTGTTCCGCTTCCAGGGCGGCATGCTGGCCGAGCGTCTGCACGCCCTGCCCCTGCTGCTGCCGCCGTTCCTCGTCCTCGCCGGCCTCGTCTACGGCCGCTTCCGGCTCTACCGGACCAAGTGGCGCTTCGCCTCGTTGCAGGACCTCGCCGGCATCGTCCGGGCGGCCAGCGTCCTGGCCCTCGCGCTCCTGGTGATCGACTGGGTGCTGGTCTCGTCCGACCTCTACGGCTTCTACTTCTTCGGCAAGATCGCGATCCTGCTCTACTGGGTGCTGCAGATCTTCTTCCTGGGCGGTACGCGCCTGGCGTTCCGCTACCTGAAAGACACCCGCTCCCGGCAGTCGAGCGCGCGGGCCGCCACCGTCCCGACCCTGCTCCTCGGGCGCGGCGCCGACATGGACGTGCTGATCCGCGCCATCGAGGCGGGCTCGGTGCGGAAGCTCGCGCCGCGGGGCATCCTGTCGCCCCGGGCGGACGAGCGCGGCCAGTTCATGCGCGGCGTGCCGGTGCTCGGCGGCTTCCCGGATCTCGAGCGGGTGGTCGCCGACCTCGCCGCGCGCGGCGAGCCGGTGCGGCGGCTCGTGGCCGCCCCGAGCGCCCTGGTGCCGGAGGCGGCGCCCGACGACCTGATCGCCCGCGCCCGGCGCCTCGGCCTGCCCCTCGCCCGGGTCGTCGGCCTCGGCGAGGGCGTGCAGGGTCCGGAACTGGCGCCGCTGGAGATCGAGGACCTGCTGCTGCGGCCGACCGTCGCCATCGACCGGCCGCGCCTGGAGGCGTTCCTCGCCGGCCGCCGGGTCGTGGTGACCGGCGGCGGCGGGTCGATCGGCTCGGAGATCTGCCTGCGGGCCGTGGCCTTCGGGTCCGCCGCCGTGCTGGTGCTCGAATCCTCCGAGCCGGCGCTCCACGGCATCCTCAGCCACCCCGCGATCCTGGCCGCCGAGACCGCCGTGACGGGGGTGCTGGCCGATATCCGCGACCGTGAGCGGACCCACGCGGTGATCGCGGCGTTCCGGCCCGACTACGTGCTCCACGCCGCCGCGCTGAAGCAGGTGCCCTACCTGGAGCGGGACTGGCAGGAGGGCATCAAGACCAACGTGTTCGGCTCGATCAACGTCGCCGAGGCGGCGGTGGCGGCGGGCGCGCGGGCGCTCGTGATGATCTCCACCGACAAGGCGATCGAGCCGGTCTCGCAGCTCGGCGTCACCAAGCGCTTCGCCGAGATGGTCGCCCAGGCCCTCGACGCCGCGCAGTCGGCGCGGCCGGACCAGCCGACCCGGCTGATCGCCGTGCGGTTCGGCAACGTGCTGGGCTCCGTGGGCTCGGTCGTGCCGGTCTTCAAGGCGCAGATCGCCCGGGGCGGCCCGGTCACCGTCACCCACCCGGACATGGTCCGCTACTTCATGACGGTGCGCGAGGCCTGCGACCTCGTGCTGACGGCCGCCTCGCACGCCGACGGCGAGGCCCGGACGGGCGCGGAGCGCGCCGCGGTCTACGTGCTCAAGATGGGGCAGCCGGTGCGGATCGCCGACCTCGCCGAGCGGATGATCCGGCTGGCCGGCTTCGAGCCTGGCACCGAGATCGAGATCGCCTATACCGGCGCCCGGCCCGGCGAGCGGCTCAACGAGATCCTGTTCGCCCGCGAGGAGCCCCGGATCGCCCTGCCGGGCATCGACGGGGTGATGGCGGCGCGGCCGGTCTTCGCCGATCGGGACCGGCTCGACGCCTGGGTGGCGCGGCTGCGCGACGCCGTGGCGGCCGGCGACCGGGCGGCCGCCGAGGCCGTGTTCGAGGCGGCCATCCCGCATTTCCGCGAGCGCGCCGTCCTCCGCCCCGGGCCGCCCCAGGAAGCCGCGGAGCCGGCCGCGGAGCCGGTCGGCGACCCGCCGCGCGCCGCCGCACCCGCCGCCCTCGGCTGATCCGGGCGACCTCGGAAACGCGTCCCGGGACCGCTCCGATCCTCACACCGTGGCGATCGGCGTCGTCGGCGAGCCGACGGCGCCGGGCAGACGCAGCGGCGGGGCGGTGAGCAGGAAGCGGCTGCGGCCGCGGGCCCGCAGCCAGTCGGCCAGCGGCGTCAGGTGCCACAGCTCGCCGAGATTGACCCCGAGCTTGAACAGGCAGTGCTCGTGGAGCGGCAGCGTCGCGCAGCAGGCGGGGCCGGGGCCGGCCGGGTAGGCCTCCACCGCGTAGTTGTCGGCGATCAGCGCGCAGAGCCCGGTGCGGGTGATCCAGTCGAGGAGGCGCGGGTCGCGCCCGTCGAGGCCGGCGCAGAGGGTGTGGACGAGCTTCGGGTCCGGCGCGCCGCCCATGGCGATCAGCCGCTCGGCGAAGCCCGTGTGCAGGCAGACCATGTCGCCCGGCTCCACCACGACGCCGTCGGCCTCCAGGATCCGGGCGAGCTCGTCGTAGCCGACGCGTGTCCTGGCGTCGCCGAGATGGGCGCGCAGGTCGATCATCACGGCGCGGCCCTGCATGCCGGTCTCGGCGAGGCGCTCGATCCCGAGGCGCTTCGCCCGGGACGGCTCATCCGCCGCCTCCGGCGCGCTCGGCCCGACGATGTCGCGGCCGCCGCGGAACCCGTTGTAGAAGGTCGGTGCGGCGCCCGCCCCGTCCGCGTCGAACAGCGAGCCGACATGGGCGAGCGAGTCCCATTGCGTCGAGTATTGCAGGTGGATCAGCGCGCGGTCGTCGCAGATCACGTCGGTGGCGCCGTCGACCTCCTCGCAGACCGGGAAGTTCATGTTCGGCCGGCCGTTGGCGCGGCGCGTCGGGGTGATCTGCGGCGGGTGGCGGCGCGGGTTCAGGACGTTGCCGCCCGGCAGGTCCAGCGGCAGGCTGAGGCAGAAGGTGACCCCTTCGCGCACCTCGGCAACGCCCTGCAGCACCTTCTCGGGGGTGAGCAGGTTCAGGCGCCCCAGCTCGTCGTCGGGGCCGAAATCCCCCCAGGTCGAGCACTCGGGCCGCCGCGTCCAGCGCAGGGTCATGCCTGTGGTTCCCCTGCCCGTGCCGGCCGCGGAGCGGGCCGCTTCCCGAGGCTCCGGGGCCGCGGTCCGGGGCGAACCCCGGCCGCGGCCGAGCGTGCGTTCCTCACCGGACCGTGCCCTTCTTCGAGGCCGCCGGGCCCGCGCTTCGCAGGGCCGCGGCGAGCCTAGGATGCGGCGGCGCGCGGCGATACCCCGGGCGGAAAACGACTCGGTGCAAACGTCACCGGCCGGTCCCGACCGGCCCCTTGTGATCCGTCGGAGCGCGGGTACAGTCCGGGCCAAGCCCGCGAATATAAAATTCGGGCACTGGGATGAGGGAACGCCGATGTCCGAGACCGTGCGCGCCGCCGCCCGGGTTGCCCCGATTCGGCGCACGCTGCCCGCGCTGATCGCCGCGGGGCTGGTCGCCGCCGGGCCCGTCCGGGCCGCGGACCCGATCAAGATCGGGGTGATCGCCGAGGCGCAGTCGGTGGCCGGGGCCTCGATCCCGCAGGCGGTCCAGCTCGCCGCCGACGAGATCAACGCCAAGGGCGGCATCGACGGGCGCCAGATCCAGGTCGTCACCTACGACGACAAGTCCTCCGCCTCCGACGCGGTCCGCGCCTTCCAGCGGGCGGTCTCCGAGGACAAGGTCAACCTCGTCATCGCCAGCTACATCTCCGAGGTCGTGCTGGCGCTGATGCCCTGGGCGGCCCGGCTCAAGACGCCGATGATCACGCCCGGCGCGGCCTCGAACGAGATCAGCGTCGCGGTCCACAAGGACTACGCGCGCAACAAGTACACCTTCCACGGCTACCTGACCTCGCACGCCCTGGCGCAGGCGGTCTGCGATTCCGCCAAGGAGGTGCTGGTCGAGAAGCTCAAGGCCAAGACCGCCGCGATCATGAGCGAGGACGCGGCCTGGACCCGGCCGCTGGACGCCGCCTACCAGGAATGCCTGCCGAAATCCGGGCTCAAGGTGGTCGAGCACGTCCGCTTCTCGCCGGACACGGGCGACTTCACGCCGATCTACAACAAGATCGAGGCGGCCAAGCCCGACCTGATCGTCACCGGCATCGCCCATGTCGGCGTGCAGCCGACCGTGCAGTGGCAGAACCAGCAGGTGCCGATCGCCATGACGGGGATCAGCGGCCAGGCGACCTCCTCGACCTTCTGGGCCAACACCAACGGCGGCACGCAGGGCGTGCTGTTCGACAGCGTGGCGGTGCCGGGCGTGGCGCTCACCGAGAAGACGATCCCGTTCGCCGAGGCCTTCACCAAGCGCTTCGGCGGCGCGCCGTCCTACGCGGGCTACATGGCGTACGACGCCACGCACTACGCGGCGGAGGCGGTCAAGCGGGCGGGCTCCACGGAGGCCGACAAGCTCGTCGACGCCCTGGAGAAGACCGACTACGTCGGCACCGTCGGGCGCCTGAAATTCTACGGCAAGGACGAGCCGTTCACGCACTCGATCCAGTACGGGCCCGGCCTCATGACCAGCGTCCTCGGGCAGTGGCAGAACGGCAAGCAGGTGGCGATCTGGCCGGCCACCACCGCCAACGGGACCATGATCCTGCCCCCTGCGGTGAAGGCGGCGGGACGGTAACCGGGCGGGGAGAGCGCGATGATCGGCCTCCAGATCCTCGTCGACGGTTTCGCGATCTCGTCCCTCTACGCGCTCGGCGCGATGGGCTTCACTCTGATCTTCGGGGTCTCGGGCGTCCTCAACCTGACCCACGGCGCCCTGATGGTCATGGCCGCGGTGGCGGCCTGGGCGGCCTCGGCGCTGTTCGGGCTCGGCTCCTACGCGGGCGCGGTGATCGGCATCCTGTGCGGGCTCGCGGGCGCGCTGGTCACCTACTTCGCGGTGGTCGCGCCGATCGAGCGCAGCCGCGCCATCCCGCGAGAGGAGAAGGAGATCTTCGTGCTCACGGGGACGCTGCTCTGGGGGATCATGATCCAGGAGCTGGTAGCCTACTTCTTCACCGATAACCCGAAGACCGTGCTGCCGATCGTCGAGGGCGTCTTCGAGATCGCCGGGGTGCGGACGCCGAGGAACCAGGTCTTCACCGCGGTGATCTGCTGGGTGGTGATCGGCCTGCTCTGGCTGTTCGTGAATCGGGCGCGGGCCGGCAAGGTCCTGCTCGCCGCCTCCATGAATCCGCGGGGCGTCACGCTGCTCGGCCACGACATGGGCAAGATCTACGTGGCGGTCTGGGCGATCTACGGCCTGCTCGCCGGCACCGCCGGGGTGCTGCTCGGGATGTTCCTCGGGGTATCGTCGTACTCGGTGGGGCCGCTCACCGCGAGCGCCTTCTCGATCGTGGTGCTGGGGGGCCTCGGGAGCGTCACCGGCTCGCTGATCGCCGCCTACGTGGTGGGCTACCTCGAGACCGCCACCGCCTACCTGATCTCGCCGGCCTACCGGGTGATCCCGGCGCTGCTCCTGCTGGTCGCCGTCATGTACCTGCGCCCGCAAGGTCTGCTGGGGCGGCGGTGATGGTTCTTTTTGCACCCCGGGTGTCCAGCCCGCGCACTCATCCTGAGGTGCGGCGAAGCCGCCTCGAAGGAGCCCTCCAGCCGGCCGCGCGATCCCTGGAGGCCTCCTTCGAGGCCGCTGGCGCGGCACCTCAGGATGAGGGGCGTGGGTGGGAAAGGCCTCTGCGCCGAACGAGCCGGATCGCTGCCGTGTGCGAGGCCACCCCATGAAGCTCCTCACCACCCCCGGCTTCTGGATCGCGATCCTCGCCGTCCTGGCCGCCGCCACCCTGCCCTGGTGGGTCTCCGGCTACATCCTCGGCCTCCTGACCATCGCCTACTATTTCGGCGTGTTCTCCATGGCCTGGGACCTGCTCTTCGGCTTCGCCGGCGAGGTGAATTTCGGACCGACCTTCCTGATCGGCCTCGGGGCCTACGGCGCCGGCATCCTCAACAACCGCTACGAACTGCCGATCCCCTACTGCCTCGCGGCCGGGACCGTGCTCGCCGTGGTCGGCGGCCTCGCCCTGGCGCTGCCGGCGCTGAAGGTCCGCGGTCCCTATTTCGGGCTGATCACCCTGGTGGCGGTCCTGCTCCTGCAGAACATGATCGTGGTCTTCTCCGGCCTCACCGGCGGCGAGATCGGCCTGACCGTGCCGGATGTCATCTCGATCGACGCCGACACCAATTACTGGTTGGCGCTGGGCTTCATGGCGGTCTCGGGCCTGATCCTCACCGCCATCGCCCGCTCGCCCGCCGGGCTGATCCTTCAGGCCGCCGGCCAGGACCCGGTGGTGACCGGGGCGCTCGGCTTCAACGTCGCCAAGCACAAGCTCGCGGCCTTCGCGGTCAGCGCCGCCTTCTCGGGCCTCGCGGGCGGGCTGGTGGTCTTCTACATGGGCACCGCCTCGGTCGGCACGCTGATCAACACGTCGGTGGGCGTGCAGGTGATCATCGCGGCGGTGCTCGGCGGCCGGCGCACCATCGTGGGCGCGGCGCTCGGCGCCGTGTTCCTGATCGCGGCGGGCGAGCTGCTGCGGCCGCTCGGCGGCCTCTCGACCTTCGTGGTCTCGGCGGTGGCGCTCCTCGTGATCCTGTTCGTGCCCTCGGGGCTGCTCGGCCTCGGATCGCTCCGGAGAGCCCGATGACCGTCGCCGTCGCGCCCCCGCCGGCCGTGTCGCCCGTCATGGCCGAGCCCTGCCTCACCGTGCGCGGCCTGACCAAGCGCTACGGCGGCCTCGTCGCCGTCAAGAACATCGACCTCGACCTGCGCCCGGGCGAGATCCTCGGGCTGATCGGCCCCAACGGCTCGGGCAAGTCCACCGTGATGAAGCTGATCATGGGGCTGGAGCGGCCGAGCGCCGGCTCGATCCGCCTCGACGGCACGGAGATCGGCGGCATGCCGGCCCACCGGGTGGCGCGCTCCGGGATCGGCCTCGTGTTCCAGCACGCGCGGCCGCTCCAGCGGCAGACCGTGCTGGAGAACATCAGCCTCGCGCTCCTGCCCGACAGCCTGATCCGGCTGGCGGCCGACCCCCACGTGGCGCGGCGCGCGAGGGAGATCGCCGAGCGCGTCGGCCTCGGCGCGGTCGTCGACCGGCGCCCCGGCACCCTGCCCTTCGCGGATCTCCGCCGGCTGGAGCTCGCCAAGGCCATCGCCCGCGACCCCCGGGTGGTGCTGGTCGACGAGCCCTTCGCGGGCCTGACCGGCGGCGAGGTCGCGGCCTTCTCCGAGCTGATCCGCGGCTTCCGCGACGAGGGCAAGGCCGTGCTCCTCGTCGACCACAACGTGAAGAGCGTCGCGGCCATCGTCGACCGGGTCTTCGCGATGTATCTCGGCGAGCGCATCGCCGAGGGCTCGGCCGAGTCGGTGATGGCCGACCCGACCGTGCGCCGGGTCTATCTCGGCGGCAGCATCGAGACGGCGGCCCGGCCCGAGGCGGCGTTCAAGCCCGACTCGCTGCTCACCGTCGAGGGCGTCGACGTGCTCTACGGCAAGGCGCAGGCCCTGCGCGCCGCCTCGATCCACGTCCACGAGGGTGAGTTCGTCTCGGTGGTCGGCCTGAACGGCGCCGGCAAGACCACGCTGTTCAACGCCATCTCGGGCCTCGTGCCGCACACGGGCACGATCCGGTTCGACGGCCGGGACCTCTCCCGGATGAAGCCCGCCGCCATCGCCCGGGCCGGCATCGTCCAGGTGCCCGAGACCCGGGAGCTGTTCGGCGACCTCAGCGTGCGCGAGAATCTCGACCTCGGCGGCCAGCATTTCCCGAAGGCCGAGAGCGCCAGGCAGCGCGACTGGCTCTACGAGCTGTTCCCGATCCTCAAGGACCGCGAGTCGCAGAGCGCCCGCACCCTGTCGGGCGGCGAGCAGCAGATGCTGACCATCGCCCGGGCGCTGATGATGCGCCCCCGCCTCCTGATCCTCGACGAGCCGACGCTCGGCCTCGCCCCGGTGATCCTGGAGCTGCTGTCGAAGGCGCTGGAGAAGCTGCGGCAGACCACGCCGATCACGGTCCTGCTCGGCGAGCAGAACGTCACCTTCGCGCTCCCGCACGCCGACCGGGTCTACGTGCTAGAGCAGGCGCGGATCGTCTGGGAGGGACCGCCGCAGCGTTTCGCCAGCGAGATGGGATCGGCCTATCTGTGAGCGGCGGCGTGATGTGGGTCGATCGAGCGCCACGTTCGATTCGGGTCGGAGCGCGGGTCCCCTCTCCCGTGCGGGAGAGGGACAGGGTGAGGGATCAGGTCTGTCCAGAGAGGGCTCGACCTGACTGCGCGACAAGGGCGGGCTCGATCCTGTGGCTTCTCGTCCCTCACCCCAACCCTCTCCCGCACGGGAGAGGGGGCGCGTCGCGCCGTGGGTGAAGGCAATGGGAAGGCGGGCAGCCCGCGCACGCAAGCTCGGTGCGCTCGCCCGGCAGAGAAACCCTAGGGAGCGGACACCGTGGACTTCACCCTCTCCCAGTCCCAGACGCACTGGCTGACCCGCGTCCGCGCCTTCATCGCCGACGCGATCCTTCCGGCCGCCGCCGCGGTGTCGGCCGAGCGCGCGCAGAGCCGCGAACCCTCCCCCACGATGGAGCGGCTGAAGGAGAAGGCCCGTGCCGAGGGCCTGTGGAACCTGTTCCTGCCGCCCTCCCCCGAGCACGACACCGACGACTATCGCGGCGCCGGCCTGACCAACCTCGACTACGCGCTGTGCGCCGAAGAGATGGGCCGGGTCGGGATCGCCTCGGAGGTGTTCAACTGCGCGGCGCCCGACACCGGCAACATGGAGGTGCTGCACCGCTACGGCACCGCGGCCCAGAAGGACCGGTGGCTGAAGCCCCTGATGGCGGGTGAGATCCGCTCGGCCTTCCTGATGACCGAGCCGGAGGTCGCCTCCTCGGACGCCACCAACATCAGCACGGCGATCCGCCGCGACGGCGACCACTACGTCGTCGACGGCCGCAAATGGTGGTCGACCGGCGTCGGCGACCCGCGCTGCAAGATCGCGATCCTGATGGGCAAGACCGACCCGGAGGCCCCCCGCCACCGGCAGCAATCGCAGATCCTCGTGCCCATGGACACGCCCGGGGTTCGCGTCGAGCGCCTGCTCCCGGTCTTCGGCTACGAGGACGCCCCCAAGGGCCACGGCGAGGTGGTGCTGGAGGATGTCCGGGTCCCGGCCGGGAACCTGATCCTCGGCGAGGGGCGCGGCTTCGAGATCGCGCAGGGGCGCCTGGGTCCGGGCCGCATCCACCACTGCATGCGCACCATCGGGGCCGCCGAGGTCGCGCTGGAGGCCATGGCGCGCCGTCTCGTCTCCCGGGTCGCCTTCGGCAAGCGGATCAGCGAGCAGTCGGTCTGGGAGCAGCGGGTCGCGGAGGCGCGGATCGACATCGAGATGACCCGCCTCCTCTGTCTGAAGGCGGCCGACATGATGGACAAGGTCGGCAACAAGGGCGCCAAGCTCGAGATCGCCATGATCAAGGTGGCGGCGCCCCGGGTGGCGCTGAAGGTGATCGACGACGCCATCCAGGCCCATGGCGGGGCCGGCGTCTCGGAGGATTTCGGGCTCGCCAGGATGTACGCCCATATCCGCACCCTGCGGCTCGCCGACGGGCCGGACGAGGTCCACAATCGCTCGATCGCCCGGCTCGAATTCGGGCGCTACACCAACAGAAGCGAGGCGGAGCGCGCATGAGCGACGCCGACATCTTCTCCGGCGTGAAGCCGATCGAGCCGCGCCACCGGATCGACGAGGCGCGGCTCGCCGCCTGGATGGACGGGCACGTCCGCGGCTACGCCGGGCCGCTCACCGTGCAGCAGTTCCGCGGTGGCCAGTCGAACCCGACCTACCGGCTCGACACGCCGGGCCAGGCCTACGTGCTGCGGCGCAAGCCCTTCGGCCCGCTCCTGCCCTCGGCCCACGCGGTGGAGCGCGAGTTCCGGGTGATCGGCGCCCTCTACGGCGAGGGGTTCCCGGTGCCGCGCCCCTTCGCCCTTTGCGAGGATCCCAACATCATCGGCGCGGCCTTCTACGTGATGGAGGCGGTGGACGGCGCCGTGCACTGGGACGGGGCGTTGCCCGGCCTCGATCCCCACGCCCGCCACCGGCACTATGCCGGCATGATCGCGACGCTCGCCCGGCTCCACGCCATCGACCCGGAGGCTGCGGGGCTCTCCGATTACGGCCGGCCCGGCAACTACTTCGCCCGGCAGGTCGACCGCTGGACCCGCCAGTACCGCGCCGCCGAGGACGGGCGCCTGGAGGATGTCGAGCGACTGATCGCGTGGCTGCCCCGGACGGTGCCGGAGCAGCAGGGCGCCTGCGTGGTCCACGGCGATTACCGTCTCGACAACCTGATTTTTTCCCGCGACGGCGGCGTCAGCGCGGTGCTCGACTGGGAACTGTCGACCCTCGGCGATCCGCTGGCGGATTTCAGCTACCTGCTGATGCAGTGGGAATTGCCCGCCGACGGGCGCAGCGGGCTCGGCGGTCTCGACTTGACGGCTCTGGGCATCCCCACCCGTGACGAGGCGGTGGCGCTCTACTGCCGGGCTGCGAACCGGAAAAACCTGCCCGACCTCGACTGGTACTTCGCCTACAACCTGTTCCGGCTGGTCGGCATCCTCCAGGGCGTGGCGGCCCGCGCCAAGGCCGGCAACGCCGCGAGCGAGCACGCCTCGGCCATGGCGGCCCGCGTGCCGAAGCTCGCCGCCGCGGCCTGGGGCTTCGCCGAGCGGGCGGGGGCCTGAGCATGGACCTCTCCGGCCGCGTCGTCGCCGTCACGGGGGCCGCCCGGGGCATCGGCCGGGCGCTCGCGGTCGCCGCCGAGGCCCGGGGCGCGATGGTCGTGGCCCTCGACCGGGACGGGGCCGGCGCGGAAGCCGTGGCGGCGGAACTCGGCGGACGGGCCTTCGCGCTCGACGTCGGCGATGCCGAGGCGGTCACTGCGATCCTGACGCGCGTCGAAGCCGAGTTTGGCCCGATCGCGCTCTACTGTTCCAATGCCGGCATTCTTGAGCGCGATCCCGACCCGGATCTCGCCACTTCCGCCGGCCCGGAGAGCTGGGCGCGGTCCTTCGCGGTGAACGTGATGGGCCATGTCCACGCGGCGCGAGTTCTGGTCCCGCTCTGGCGCGCCCGGGGCGGGGGCGCGTTCCTTGGCACCGTCTCGGCGGCGGGGCTGCTCAGTCAGATCGGCAGCGCCACCTACGGGGCGACCAAGCACGCGGCGCTCGCCTTCCTGGAGCATCTCGCCATCGCCCATGCCGAGGAGGGGATCCGGGTCGCGGCCCTGTGTCCGCAGGGCGTCGACACCGCCATGCTGGGGGAAGCCAGCGCCGCGTCACGCGACGGCGTGCTGGCGCCGGAGGCGGTGGCCGAAGCCGCGTTCGACGGGCTGGCTTCGGAGCGTTTCCTGATCCTGCCGCATCCGCAGGTGGCGGAATACGCCCGCCGCCGGGCCGAGGATCCCGAGCGCTGGCTCGCCGGCATGGCGCGCCTGCGCCGGTCGATGCGGGCGGGGTCGAAGGCATGAGGAGGGGCGCGTGTCATCGCAACCTGAGCAGCATAACGCCATGTCCCTGTTCGACCTGACCGGTAAAATCGCCCTCATCACCGGCTCGTCCCGGGGCATCGGCCGGGCGATCGCCCTGCGGATGGCCGAGCACGGCGCCCGGGTGGTGATCTCGTCGCGCAAGCGCGAGGCCTGCGAGGCGGTCGTGGCCGAGATCGAGGCCGCCCATGGGGCCGGCCGCGCCGTGGCGATTCCGGCCAGCATCTCGGTGAAGGAGGAGCTGGAAACCCTGGTCGCCGAGACCGAGAGCCGGCTCGGCCCGGTCGACGTGCTGGTCTGCAACGCCGCCAGCAATCCCTATTACGGGCCACTCGCCGGCATCTCCGACGCGCAGTTCCGAAAAATCCTCGAGAACAACGTCCTGTCGAACCACTGGCTGATCCAGATGGTCGCCCCCGGCATGGTGGCGCGGCGGGACGGCGCGATCGTGATCGTCTCCTCGATCGGGGCGCTCAAGGGCTCGCCGGTGATCGGCGCCTACAACGTCTCGAAAGCCGCCGACCTCCAGCTCGCCCGCAACTACGCGGTGGAGTACGGGCCCGCCAACGTGCGGGTGAACTGCCTGTGCCCGGGGCTGATCCGCACCGACTTCGCCCGGGCGCTGTGGGAGGATCCCGAGATGCTGGCCGCCACCACGGACGCCGCCCCCTTGCGCCGAATCGGCGAGCCCGACGAGATCGCCGGCGCGGCCGTGTTCCTGGCCTCGGCGGCCGGCCGGTTCGTGACCGGCCAGGCGCTCGTGATCGACGGCGGCGTGACGATCGCGCGATGAGCCCCGATCCCCGCATCCCTGCCGGCTGGCCGGCCCTGACGTTCCGCGAGGCCGAGGCGCGGCTCACCGCCTCAGGTGGGCCCTTCGCCATCGCCACGGTGCCGATCCGGGGCGTGCCGACCCGGATCTGGGAGAAGGCACCGCCGACGCTGGGCGATCTGTTCCGGATCGCGCGCGGCCACGGGGACAAGACCTTCGTGGTCTACCAGGACGAGCGCGTGACCTTCACGGGCTTCGCCCGCGCCGCCTCCGCCCTGGCGCGGGCTCTGGTCGAGGTCGGCGTGCGCAAGGGCGACCGGGTCGCCATCGCGCAGCGCAACCTGCCCGAATGGCCGGTGAGCTATTTCGGCGCGCTGCTCGCCGGCGCCATCGCCACGCCGCTCAACGCGTGGTGGACCGGGCCCGAACTCGCCTACGGCCTGCAGCATTCGGGCGCGCGGGTGCTGATCGCCGACGGCGAGCGCTTCGACCGGATCGCCCCGCACCTGCCCGAATGCCCGGCCCTGGAGCGGGTCCTCACCACCCGGACCGCGCCGGACCCCCGGGCGACGCCGCTCACCGACATCGTCGGCCGGGTCCACGACTGGGGCGCCCTGCCCGACCTGCCTCCGCCGGACATCGCCCTCGACCCGGAGGACGACGCGACCCTGTTCTACACCTCCGGCACCACCGGCAAGCCGAAGGGCGCGGTCGGCACCCACCGGGCGGCCGCCACCACGGTGATGGCCTACCCCTACTCGGCGGCGCGCAGCGCCCTGCGCCGGGGCGAGGCGCCGCCGAAGCCCGACCCGGCCGCGCCGCAGCGGGCGGCGCTGCTGGTGATCCCGCTGTTCCACGTCACCGGCTGCCACGCGAGCCTTGGGGCGGCCCTCTACGGCGGCCACCGGCTGGTGATGATGCACCGCTGGGACGCCGCCGCGGCCCTCGACCTGATCGAGCGGGAGGGCTGCACCAGCGCGGGCGGCGTGCCGACCATCGCGTGGCAGCTCGCCAACGCGGCCCGGGAGGCCGGCCGGCCGCTGCCGACCCTCGAGGGCGTCACCTACGGCGGCGCCCCGGCCGCCGGCGACCTCGTGCGGGCGCTGGGCGAGGCCCTGCCGCGGGTCGTCCCGGGCACCGGCTGGGGCATGACCGAGACCTCGGCGACCTTCACCCACCACCAGGGCGAGGATTACCTCGCCCACCCGGAATCCTGCGGACCGCCCCTGCCGGTCTGCGAGGTGCGGATCCTCGATCCCCTCGGGCAGGATCTGCCGCCGGGCAGCGTCGGCGAGCTGTGCGTGAAGGGCCCGAACGTGGTCCGCGGCTACTGGGACGACCCGGCCGCCACCGCGGAGGTCCTCTCCGAGGGCTGGCTGCGCACCGGCGACCTCGCCCGCGCCGACGAGGAGGGCTTCCTGACCATCGTCGACCGGATCAAGGACATGCTGATCCGCGGCGGCGAGAACATCTACTGCTGCGAGGTCGAGAACGCCCTCTACGCGCACCCGGACGTGATCGACGCCGTGGTGCTGCCGGTGCCCCACCCGACGCTGGGCGAGGAGCCGGGCGCCATCGTGGTGCTGGCCGAGGGCGCCGAGACCGACCCGGAGGCGATCCGCGCCTTCGCCGCCGAGCGGCTCGCGGCGTTCAAGGTGCCGGTGCGGATCGAGATCTGGGACGGGCTCCTGCCCCGCAATCCCGCCGGGAAGATCCTGCGGGCGCCCCTGCGGGCGGTGTTCGCGGCGGGCTCAGCTCAGAACGGCTCGCCCTCGTCGTCCGGGCGATAGACCCGCAGGGTTCGGCCATCGGGGAACTGCACCGTCCGGCGGTGGACCACGACGTAGCCGGCGGCCTGGGCGCTGCTCAGGCGGTCGAGGCGGTCGTCGGTGTAGCCCTGGGTGTAGCCCTGGGCGTAACCCGGCTCGTAGGCGTAGCCCGGCCCGTAATTGTAGGCCCGGTAGCGGGCGTAGCCCTCCGGGGGCGGCGGCGCGGCGGCGAAGGCCTGCGGGGCGGCCCGGACGGACCGGACCGGTGTCGCGGCGACGCGGGCCCGGCGCGGCGCGGCGGCGATCCGCTTGGGCGCCACCGCCGCGCGGGCGGCCTTCCGCTCCGGCGCGCGCCGCACCGCCACGGCCTTCCGCCGGGCGGGGGCCGGCCGAGTCTCGGTCGCGGCGGCGGGGGTCGCGGTGGGGGCCGACGCGGACGGCGCCGGTGCGGCGGCCTTCGTGTCCGTGGCCGGCGCCTTCGGGGACCCGGCCTTGTGGGCCGGCGGATCCGTCCATGTCGTGGCGACGGATTCGGCGGAGGCGCCGCCGATCCCGAGGACCAGCATGAGGGCGGCGAGGCTCGTTCGCGCACCGTGCGGCATGGCGCCCTCCTGTCATCGCGGGGTTTCGGACAGATCCGCGGAGCAGCGCGACAATAGATCGAACCGCTGCGCAGGGGAATCGCGTCGCTGCATTTCCACCAGGATCGCCGAAACACGTTTAATACGGATGACGCTCGGCGCCGGACGCGGCCGAGCCGTCCGACGACCGGTCGCGGGGTACGGCGCGCGACGTGCCCCGCGCCGTCCCCCGCGCCGTCCCCCGCGACGTCCCCCGCGACGTCCCCCGCGACGAGAGCCCGCGGAACCCGCGGCGCCGCGCGCGGTTGCCCCGCCATGTCCGCCCCTGCCGATGCGTCCTCCGGCCCCCCGCCCGGCCTGCGGGTGAGCGTCGATCTCAACCTGTGCCAGGCCTATGCCCAGTGCTGCTACGCGGCGCCGCGGCACTTCCGCATCGAGGGGCACGAGGCCCTGTTCTACGATCCCGCCCCCGCCGCGCGGGACCGGGACGACATCGAGCGGGCGCGCGTCGCCTGCCCGGTCCAGGCGATCCGGGTCGAGGATCCGGAGCGGGGCGCCTGATGGCGCGCGATTCCGAGCGCGTCCTGATCGTCGGCGCCGGCCTCGCGGCCCTGCGCGGGGCCGAGGCCCTGCGCGAAGCGGGCTTCTCCGGCCCGCTGACGATCGTCGGCGACGAGCCGCACCGGCCCTACGACCGGCCGCCGCTCTCGAAGCACGTCCTCACCGGCGCGATCCCCGCGGAGGCCACGACCCTGCCGGGGGTCGGCGCCCTCGCGGCGGAGTGGCAGCTCGGCAGCGCGGCGCGGCGCCTCGACCGGCAGGCGCGCACGGTCGGCCTCGCGGACGGGCGGATCCTCCCCTACGACCGCCTGCTCATCGCCACCGGCACCCGCGCCCGGCCCTGGGCGAACCCGCACGAGGGCCGCCTCGCCGGCGTCTTCACCCTGCGCGGGCGGGACGACGCCGCCGCCCTGCGGCGGGCGCTGGCCGCCGGCCCCAACCACGTGCTGGTGATCGGCGCCGGCTTCATCGGCTGCGAGGTCGCGAGCCTGTGCCGGCAGCTCGACTTGCCGGTCACCCTGGTCGAGCCCGGCCCGACGCCGCTGGCCCGCATCCTCGGCAGCACCGTCGGGGCGTTCATCGGCGCGATCCACGAGGGCCACGGGGTCGCGCTGCGCTGCGGCCGCGAGGTCGAGTGGCTGGAGGGTCGGGACGGCCGGCTGGTGCGCGCCCACTTGGTCGACGGCAGCAGCCTCGCGGCCGACGTCGCCGTCATCGCCCTGGGGGCCGTGCGCAACACCGAGTGGCTCGACGGGTCCGGCCTGTCGGCGGATCCGGGCGGGGTCGATTGCGACGCGCGCGGCCACGTCCTCGATACCGAGGGCCGGCCCGACCCGCACATCGCCGCCGCCGGCGACGTGGCGCGCTTTCCCCACCCCCTCTACGACGGCCGGCGCGTCGCCCTGGAGCACTGGAGCCACGCGGTGGCGCAGGGCGTCCATGCCGGCCGTCTGCTCGCCGGCGCGGAGCCTGAAGTCCCTTACGGCGCCCTGCCGACCTTCTGGTCGACGCAGGGCGACCTCGTGGTGAAATCCGTCGGCCTGACCGAGGGCGCCGACGCGGTGGCGATCACACAGGGCGATCCGGCGGCCGGCCGCTTCGTCGCCACCTACGGCCGCGACGGGCGCTGCATCGCGGCGGTCGCGGTGGATTCCGCCCGCTGGCTGCCGGCCCATGCCGAGCTCGTGGAGGCTCGCGCGCCGTTCCCGCCCGAGGACGCCGCGACCGACCGGCCGAAGCGCGTCACGGTCCACGAGCCGGGCTTTCCGTAACGCGTCGGGAAACGGAACCGGCCCATCGGGCGAAGCCTTTGTCGTTGCAGCATCTTTCCCGAGGGCCGGTGGCCGCCATCCGGGTCGATGCGTGAAGGAGACCGCATGCCCGACGCCACCCTCCTCGACCAAGTCAAGGACTTCGCCAACCGGCCGAACCCCTACCCGGTCTACGCGAAGCTGCGGGAGAATCCCGTCTCGCGCCAGGACGACGGCACCGAGGCGGGCACCTGGGTGGCGGCGACCCACGGCACCATCGCGCGCCTGCTGCAGGACCCGCGGGTCAGCTCCGAGACCCTGCCCCCGGCCGACCGGCCGCGCACCGGCAACCCCCTCACCGACCTGATCGTCAAGCCGCTCAAGGACTGGATGATGGACCGGCACCGGGTCTTCATCTTCCGCGATCCGCCGGACCACGACGCCCTGCGCTCGGCGGTGATGCACCAGTTCTCCCGCGAGCGCGTCCAGGCGATGCGCGCCCGCTCCGACCGGCTGGTGGCCGACCTGCTCAACGAGAAGTGCGGTGCCCGGGAGATCGACGCGGTCGACGACCTCGCCTACCCGCTGCCCGTGACGGTGATCTGCGAGCTGTTCGGCGTGCCCCGGGAGGACGAGCCGAAATTCCACGGCTGGGCGACGCAGCTCGCCACCGCGCTGGAGCCCGACAGCCTGTCCGACCCCGAGATCCGCGCCGCGAACAGCCGGACCTTCGACGCGATCGGCGGCTACATGGGCGACCTGATCAGGGAGAAGCGCAGGCACCCGCAGGACGACATGCTGTCGGGCCTCGCCAACCACGCCACCCCGGCCGGCGTGAAGATGGGCGATTACGACCTGATCGCCACCTCGATCCTGATGCTGGTCGCCGGGCACGAGACCACCGTGAACCTGATCACCAACGGCCTGCTGACCCTGCTGCGGCATCCGGACGAGCTGGAGCGCCTGCGTCAGGACCCGCTCCGGGCCCCGCGGCTGATCGAGGAACTGCTCCGCTACGAGCCGCCGGTGCAGTTCCGGACGCGGCGGACGCTGTCGCCCATCGACATCGCCGGTGTCACGATCCCCGAGGGGGCCGATCTCGTGCTGCTGCTGGCCTCCGGCAACCGCGACGCGGCCGTCTTCCCCGATCCCGACCGGTTCGACCCGGACCGCAGCGGGACCCGCCATCTCGGCTTCGGCGGCGGCCTGCACTACTGCGTGGGCGCGCCGCTGGCCCGGTTCGAGGCCGAGGCGGCGCTCACCGCCCTCGCCCGCCGGCTGAAGGCGCCGCGCCTGGTCGAGGACCCGCCACCCTACCGGCCGGGCGCCGCCCTGCGCGGCCCGGAGCACCTGCGGGTGGCGATCGACGGGATCGCCTGAGCCGCGGGCGGACC
Source organism: Methylobacterium sp. 275MFSha3.1 (assembly GCF_900108435.1). Classification (NCBI taxonomy): domain Bacteria; kingdom Pseudomonadati; phylum Pseudomonadota; class Alphaproteobacteria; order Hyphomicrobiales; family Methylobacteriaceae; genus Methylobacterium; species Methylobacterium sp. 275MFSha3.1. Next base: position 28,949 of record NZ_FNWP01000023.1, read on the forward strand.
GGACGGCCAACCCGAGCATCGATGAGACCGCCGACGCGACGAAGACGAAAGTCCGTCGCCGTAAAGTTGTTTGCCTCGCTAAAGTCGCGATCGTCCGGCCTGGTTACGCTGGAGACGGAACCGGCGGGTTGAGACGATGGCTCAGGGGTTTGCGCGCGCTGCATCGCTGGCGCGCACGGTGGGGACCACGGTGCGCAACCTCGCCCTCGGGCGCGACGACGTCCCGCCCCTCGCGCCCCACCTGCCGCCCGCGCCGTCCCACACGGTCGACGCCGACATCCCGGTCGATATCGGCTGCATCAAGGTGTTCCGGGCCGAGAGCTTCCCGGAATCCGGGCCGAGCCCCTGGCTCGACCAGCCCGACGCCCTCGACATCGTCGCGCGCCGCGTCGCGCGCCGGGAGATCACGCCCCGGCAGGCCGAGATCTGCCGGTCCTGGGTGGAGCACGGCTACTACGTCCTGCGCGGCGCGATCGATCCCGACACGATCGACGAGGTCTGGGCCGCCTACGAGGCCGCGATCGCCGGCGGCGACCTGACCCTCGCCCCCGAGAAGGCGGCGCCGGACGATCCCCATCCGGGCCGCTACCTCAACCCGCACCTGAAGGTCGAGGCGATCGACCGGCTGCTGAAGCACCCCGTGCTGATGAACTTCAGCAGCATGGTGCTGGGCCGCCCCGCGATCCCGTTCCAGACCATCGCGTCCCACAAGGGCAGCCAGCAATCCGAGCACTCGGACTCGATCCACATGACGACCTACCCGCTCGGCTACCTGGCCGCCTGCTGGGTCGCCATGGAGGACATCCACGCGGATGCGGGGCCGCTGGTCTACTATCCCGGCACCCACCGCCTGCCGTACCTGTTCAGCCACGACGTCGGCATCACCACGGACGAGTTCCGCGAGCGCGGCTACGGTGCCTATTCCGAGCGCTACGAACCGGCGATCAAGCAGGAGATCCGGGAGCACGGGGCGACGCCGGCCTACTTCACGGCGCGCAAGGGCGACGTGCTGTTCTGGCACGCGAACCTGCTGCACGGCGGTTCCGCGCGGGCCGACATGCAGCGCTCCCGCAAGGCCCTGGTGCACCACTACTTCGCGGAAGGCTGCATCTGCTACCACGACCTCTCGGCGACGACGTCGGCGGTGCACGGCCCCGTCGAGAGCCTGCCGACCTGCGGCGCGTCGAGCCCCGACATCGCGGTGCGCGAGCGGATCAGCCTGTAAGGGCGGGGTCGCCGGGCGGTCCGGCGACCCCGCCCTCAGGCGGCCTTCACGGCGGCCAGGAAGGTCGTGACCTCCTGGCCGAGGCTCGTCGAGTAGCGGGCCAGCTCCTGCGCGGCGCTGAGCACCTGGTCGGAGGCCGCGCCGGTCTCGCGGGCCGCCTGCCGGACGTCGGCGATGTCGGTGCTCACCGCCTGGGTGCCCTGCGCCGCCTGTGTGACGTTGCGGACGATCTCGCTCGTCGCCGCGCCCTGCTCCTCCATGGCGGCGGCCACGCTGAGCGCCACCGTGCGCATCTCGTCGATCGTGCCGCCGATCGTCCGCATCGACTCGACCGCCTGGCGGGTCTCGTTCTGGATGGCGGCGATCTGCGTCGCGATGGTCTCGGTCGCCCGGGCCGTCTGCGAGGCCAGCGCCTTCACCTCGCCCGCCACCACGGCGAAGCCCTTGCCGGCCTCGCCGGCGCGCGCGGCCTCGATGGTGGCGTTGAGGGCCAGCAGGTTGGTCTGCCCGGCGATCCCGGCGATCAGGCCCATCACCTCGCTGATCTGGTCCGTGCCGCGGGCGAGCACCTGCATCAGGGCGTTGGTCTGGGCCACGTCCGTGCCGGCCCGGTCGGCCATCGCGGAAGACTGGGCGACGCGGGACGCGATCTCGTTGATCGAGGCCGCCATCTCCTCGCTCGCCGCCGCCACGGTCTGCACGTTGCTGGAGGTCTGCTCGGAGGTCGCGGCGACGCGCACCGACTGGTCGGTGGTCCGCGCGGCGGTGCGCGTCATCTCCCGGGCCGTGGCCTCCATCTCCACCGCGGCCGCCGACAGGCCCTGCGTCAGCGCGCTGACCTGCGCGTCGAACCGGGCGGTGACCGTGTCGAGCATCTGGGCGCGGCGCATCTTCGCGTCGTTCTCCGCGACGGCGGCCGCGTCGGCGTCGCGCTTGGCGATCAGGGCGTCCTTGAACACCTGGACGGCGCGCGCCATGGCGCCGACCTCGTCGCCGCGGCGCTGGTCGGCGACCGTCACCGCGAGGTCGCCGTCCGCGAGGCCGCGCATCGCCGCGGTCAGCCGGGTGATCGGGCGGGACAGGCCGTTGCCCACGAGCAGGAGCAGCGCCAGGATCGGCAGGGCGAGGCCGGCGGACCAGAGGCCGATGGTGATCGCGCGGTCGCGCACGGCCGCGTGGACGTCGTCCCGGTACAGGCCGGTGGCGACGATCCAGCCCCACGGCTTGAACATCTGCACGCTCGCGACCTTCTCCACCGGCACGGACCCGCCGGGGCGCGGCTTCATGTAGTCGACGAAGCCGGAGCCGTCGCGCTTGGCGGTCTCGACCATCTCGGCGAAGTAGCGCTTGCCACCGGGGACGTCGGTCTGGTCCACCACCTGTTTGCCGACGTTCTTGGCGTTGAAGGCGTTGGCGATCAGGTGGCCCCGGTCGTCGAGGACGAAGAAGTAGTCCTCGCTGCCGAAGCGCAGGGCGGTGATCGCCGCGAGCGCGGCCTTCTGCGCGTCGGCGACGGGCATCTGGCCTGTCCGGGCCTGCGCCTCGTAGTGGACGAGCAGGCTCTGCGCGACCTCGGTCAGGCGCTTGGTCATCAGCGCGCGGTCCTCGAGCGCCGAGCCGCGCATGTCGAGGAAGCTCAGGGCGCTGAGGGCGCCGATGGCCAGGAGCACCAGGGCCATCACGGCCGCGAGCTTGTGGCGAAGCCGGAGATCGGCGAGGCGCTGCCACGGCGCGGCACGGTCGGCGGGCGGGCGGCTGGTCTGCGTGGGGGTCATCCGAGCACCGGAAGAGGGGGCCTGCGGCCGGCGGGGACTCGCCGTGGGCGCCGTACGGCCTCAACCTCGTGCATTCGGGTTAGTAAATCGCAAAGACCTGCGGCCGTTCGCCGGCAGTCAGTGGGCGAATATCGATGTCAAGTCATCGAATGCGATACAGTCTACAGCTTTACATGGATCAATATCCGGATCGGGCCGGGGCCTTTGAGGGCCCGCAGCTAGGCGCTCACGCTGTAGTGGATCGGCTTGAAGCTGCCGTTGTTCGACTGCAGGGCCGAGCAGGCGGTGAGCCCGATGATCAGGTCGGTCTCGGCCACGAACACGATCCGGTCCCCCGCCCGGCTGAGGGGCGGCGCCACGGTGAGCGCCCCGGTCGCGCCGTCGATCGGCACGTTCATGAAGCAGTTGAACGCCACCGGGATCGCGTCCGGCGCGATACCGTAGGGGGCGAGCGCCGCCGCGAGGTTGCCGAAGCAGCCGCGATGCGGGTTCGCGTCGCCGTAGATGATGCGGAACGTGTCGGCCGAGCACGGCGTCAGCAGGAAATCGTGCCGGCCGACCGTATCCTCGAGGATCCGCAGCAGGATCTTCGAGCGGTTCGAGTAGAGCGGGTCGCCGGTGGTGAGGTAGATCCGGCTGGCGTAGTCGAGGGTCCGGCCCGACGAGATCACCTCTCCCGTATCGTGGCGGTTGAAGGCGAGGAGGTCGGCCACCTGCTCCCCGCACGGGTCGATCACCGTGAGGCGCTGGCCCCGGTCGAGCGTGAAGGCGACGCCGGAGCGCGGCGCGATCGTCTGCACGTCGGCCTGGCACAGGGTGGGTTGGCACATGGGGGTGGCTCGCTCCGTACTGGGGACCGGATCCGACCGGCTCAGGCGCCGCTGCCCGGCAGCCCGCAATCGAAGGGCAGGGCCGGCGGGTTCCAGTCCCGGGCCTCCGGGGCCGGCGCCGGTCGGCCCTTCATCGGGCAGCGCCAGTCCGCGTCGACCGCGCGGCCGCTGTACTGGCGCGCCTCCGAGGCCTCGCCGTGGCGCGCCAGCATCGGGTTCACGCTGCCGGCGAGGGCCTCGTCGCGCTCCAGGATCGCGGCGCGCAGCTTCTCGTAGCGTCCCTCCGCCCGCAACCGCTCGAACTGCGCGTGCAGGTTGAAGACCAGGACCGGCGACGAGAAGCGCCGCGCCGGCCGGCTCGCCTGCGGGTGCAGCCCGACGACGAAGAACGCCTCGCCGCCGAAGCTCAGGGAGAAGTGGGGGTTGTCGGGATCCTCGGCCACGCGGGCATCGTGGGGCTGGCCGAGCCAGGCGTCCTTGTCGGTCAGGGATTGCGCGCGCGCCCAGAGGTTGTGCTCGAACGCCTCCTCCGAGAGGTCGCCCGGCCCCTCGAACACGACCGCGAAGCTCTGGAACAGGTCGGGCTGCGCCCGGTACTGCGCCACGAAGGCGAGCAGCGCCGGGTAGATCCGCATGTCGTCCCAGCCCGAGGTGATGTCCCGGGCCACCACGATCCGCATCCGCCCGCGGGACAGGGCCGACTTGGCGCCCACGCAGGGGAAGGGCGGGTTCCGGATGAAGTCGCGGAAGGCCTCGGCACGGGGGTGCTCTCGGTCGTCGCGGGGGAGATGCATGCAGGGCCTGCCCGGTCTCTGCGCGGTCGGCCTCCACGCGAGGCGGCCGCTGTTCGGGACTCCGGGAACACCACCGGGAGGCCACTGTTCCGTCCTGCGACAGGTCGTCCGGGGGATAAGGTGAATCCGGTCGCGTGTGGCCAAGATCTGTGCGGGTGGACGGCCAATATTCCGTGGATCAGCGCCAGCGAATAAACATAGGTTAAGGCTGAAAAGACTCCCTGTGCCGGCGGTGTGCCGGCGCTGTGCTGCCGCGCGCGGCCTCTGCACTGGGCCGTCCCAGCGCGCGAGCGGCTCATCCCCGGCCGGCCCGCCGCGCCCGGTGCCGCGCCGCCGCCGCGGCCCCGAAGGCCTCGAACAGGGTGCGGTTGATCGGGTTGGTCGCCGGATCGTGCTCGGCGTGCCACTGGACGCCCAGGGCGAAGCCCGCCGCGTCGCGGACGCGGATCGCCTCGACCGTGTCATCCTCGGCGAGGCCCTCGATCACGATCCGCCCGCCCGGCTCCAGGATGCCCTGGCCGTGCAGGGAGTTCACCCGGATCGTCTCGCGCTCCAGGAGGCGGGCGAAGGCGCCCCCGGGCGTCAGCCGGACCTCGTGACGGTCGGCGAAGATCAATTCCAGGTCCGGGTGGATCTCGCCGTTCGCGAGGCGCGGCATGCGGTGGTTGAGCCGGCCCGGCAGATCGCGGATCTCCGGGTGCAGGCTGCCCCCGAAGGCGACGTTCATCTCCTGGAAGCCGCGGCAGATGCCGAACAGCGGCACGCCCCCCGCCACGCAGGCCTCGATCAGGGGCAGCGCCACGGCGTCGCGATCCTCGTCGTAGGGCTCGTGCGCCGCGCAGGGCTCGGTGTTGAAGCGCGCCGGATGGACGTTGGCGCGGCCCCCCGTGAGCAGGACGCCGTCCACGGTGTCGAGGAGGTCCCCGAGGTCGGTGATCGTCGGGACGGCGGCGAACATCAGCGGCAGGGCGCCGGCCACCGCGGCGACCGCCCGCATGTTGTTCTCGCCGACGATCTGCGCCGGGAAGCGGCTGTCGATCAGGCGCGCGTTGCCGATGACGCCGATCACGGGTCTCGCCATCGTTCCGGCCGCTCCTCGATCCTGCCCTGCCCGCCGCGGCAGGCTCTACGACCCACGCAAGGCCGGCGCCAGTCCCGTCCGGCTCACGGCGGCGACAGAACGCCCGCGTCCGAAGCCTCGGCGCGGAGCACCTCGGCCACGCGCTCCGGCGCCTCCTCGTGGGCGAGGTGGCCCAGCCCCCGGATCAGGCGGACGCGGGCGTCGGGCATGCGGTCGCGCAGGGCGAAGGCGGTGTCCGGCAGGATGGCCTTGTCGTCGCCGCCGACGATCAGCAGGGTCCGGGTGGCGAGGCCGGGCAGCGCCCGGTGCAGCCCGGCGAGATCCCAGTTCGCCATCATGCCCAGCGCCCCGCGGACATGGCCGGCCCGGGCGAAGAGCCGCCGGTAGAGGTCGACCCCCTCCGGGTCGAGGCGCGAGCCGGTCCCCTCGATCAGGCGCTTGGCCGCGGACCGGTCCGCCGTCCAGGCGAAGATCCGGGGGGTGAAGGGGTTGAGGAACAGGAGGCGCGCCATGCTGGGGAACAGCAGGTTCGCCGCCCCCGGCAGCGGCGCGAGAGCGCCGTTGAAGGCCGCCAGCAGCCGGGGCGCGATGGTGCCGTCGAGGCACATCCGCGCGAGGACGGCGGCGCCGGCCGAGTGGCCCGCCGCCAGGACCGGCGGCCGGCCGAGCGCCGCAACGAGGCCCGCCACGGCCCGGGCCATGCCGGGCAGCGACAGGTCGGCGTCGGGCAGCGGGTCCGTGAAGCCGTGGCCCGGCAGGTCCGGGGCGATCACGGAGAAGTCGCGCGCGAGGAGCGGCGCCAGCCCGCGCCACGAATGCGTGGCCGCCCCGGTCCCGTGCAGGAGCAGCAGCGTCGGGGCGTCCGGAGACCCGTATTCCTGGACGTGCCAGCGGAGGCCGGCCGCCTCCACGAAGCGGCTGGCCTCCCGATGGGGCCAGTCCCGGCCCTCCACGGCCCAGTCGGGCCGGTCCGCGTCGAAGCCGGTCAGCATGCGCGCGTATCCTGCACTGCGGCATAGCCGGACGATCCGGGGGCGACGGCGGCGCTATCGTTCATGGCCGGAAGTATTTCGTAACACTGAACAATCCTATGCGGCGGCCGCATGCCACCGGTGAGCGGAGACCGATTGCTGCGCTGCAACAGCAACGGCATATCTCGGGCGAGCAAGAACAAGACGCGTCCACCAACTCCGGAGAAGGTCATGATCCTCTTCACCTCCTCGACCCAGAACATCGCCGCTCCGGTCTCCGGCGGCTGGAGCCTCAAGGCCATCGTCCGCGAGATGCTGAGCTCCTGGCTCGCCCACCACCAGCGCCTCGCCGACAGCGGCATCGGCGGCGACCTCTGACACCCTGTCGCGGGGGTGACGGGTGCGGCGCTCAGAGCGCCGCCCGCACCGCCGCGCTGAGCTGACCGGCCTCGGCCCGGGGCAGCTTCAGGTAGCGGGCGCCCATCGCGTCCGCCACAGAACGGGCCTCGTCGCCCCGCGTGCCGGTATCGACCACGAGGGCCGGCAGCCCGGCCGCACGCAGGGCTCGGGCCGCCTGCAGCGCCTCCGCGCCCGCCCGGGCCCGTCCCCCCTCCCCCGACCGCGCGACGTTGGCGCGCCCGTCGGTCAGCAGCACGATCGCCGGCCGGCTGCCGCCGCGGCGCACGCCCAGAGCCACCGCGACCGCGGCGTCGATCCCCGCCGCGAGCGGCGTCCCGCCCCCGCCCGGCAGTCCCGAGAGCCCGCGCTTGGCGCGGGTGAGCGACCGGGTCGGCGGCAGAACGAGATCCGCGCCGGTGCCGCGGAACGCCACCAGCGCCACCCGGTCCCGCCGGACATAGGCCTCCGCCAGCAGCAGCTCGACCGCGCCCTTGGCCTCCGCCAGCCGCTCCAGGGCGGCCGAGCCCGAGGCGTCCACGCAGAACACCGTGGTGGTCTCGGTCCGCTGCTTGAGGATCCGGATCCGCAGATCGTCCCGCCGCACCACGATGCGGCGCGTCTCCCCCTCTACTCTGCGGATGGCCTGCCAGGGCGCCGCCGCCCGCAGGGTGGCGAGCAGGTCGAGCCGTCCCCGCCGCGGGTCGCCCCGCCGGCTGCCCACGGGGCGGCCGGTGCGGGCCGAGGCCGCCTGCCCGACCCGGCCGGCCTTCGCGGCCGGGAGACGCTGCGCGCCCGCCAGAAGCTGGTCGAGGAGGTTCGGCGGGATCGCGGCGCGCACCGCCTCCAGCACGACGTCGTCGGGCGCCTCTGCGGCCGGACCCGACGCCTCCTCCGCGTCGTTCGGCTCGGGCGGCTCCGCCGGCGCCTCCGCGGTCTCGGGGGCGGGCTGCTCCGGTGCGGGCAGGCGCGTCGCCCGCGGTGCCAGGACGAGGCGCCCGGCCGCCACGATCGCCCCCTGGCCGATCGGCCCGTCTCCCGCGAGGGCGCGCGCCACGCGCGCCGCCAGGATCGGACCGCGCAGCGACGCGATCCCGAAGGCCTCGGCCAGGGCGCAGAGGCGCCCGACCGGGTCGGGCTCCGGCGCGCCCGGGGCGGGCTCCGGCTCGGCCGCCGCGGCGTCCGCGAGGCCGAGCCCGCTCAGGTCCAGCCGGAAGGCGAGGCGATCGGCCAGCGCCTCGGCGACCGTCTCGTCCGCCACGCCCTCGTCGAGGAGGATCAGGCCGAACCGGGCGCCGCGGTCCGAGACCGTGCCGGTGTCGAGGGCGGCGGCGAGCCGCGACGCGGTGCCCGGAGGCAGACGCTCGGCCATGGGGACGACGACGATCCCGCCATCGGCCTCCGCCAGCAGGCCGGCCCGCGCGACGGGGCGGCCCGCCGCCAGGGTCGCGGCGAGATCCAGGCCGCCGAGCAGGCCGTCGTCGCCGATGCCGGGCGGCAGGCGCCGCCAGGGCGTTCCCGGGGGCAGCGCCGCCCGCACGCTGTCGAGCCAGCGCTCGCGCACGGGCCCGGCGGGGGCCCGCAGCACCGCGCCGCCGAGCCCGTGCGGGTCCGCGGCGAGAAGCCGGGCGGCCAGGCGGGCATCGGCCCAGGCGCAGGTCGGTGTCCCTCCCTGCTCTGCGGGACGGCGATGTTCAGGCATCGGCTCGAGCGGGGCGCGACAGGGCCCCGCTTCCGAGCGGGTGCCGAGGGTCAGACACGTCCATCGGACCGCGACGCGGGCGACGGAGCGCGACCGGCCCCCTCTCCCGGGCGGGAGAGGGTCGGGGTGCGGGATGCGGAGTTCCAGGACTGAGCAGACGCGCGCGACGCGTTCGGGCCGCGCCTCGTCCGGCCGGTCCCCGTCCTCCACCCTGTCCCGCGCCCGCACGGGAGAGGGGCCCCGCGCTCCGTTCCGCGCCGACTCGGCCGGAGCCGCGCGATGAACGCCCTCGCGCTCGGGGCGCGCGCAGCGGCGCCGTCACGCGAAGACCTCCGCCAGCGCCCGCTCCACCCGGGCGGTGGATCCGGATTCGTCGAGCGGGTTGCGCCGCAGCCGGTGGCGCAGGGCGGCCGGGGCGATGCGCCGGAGGTGATCGTCGGTGACCATCGCGGCGCCGTCGAGCGCCGCGAGCGCCCGGGCCGTGCGCATCAGGGTCAGTTCCCCGCGCAAGCCATCCGTCCCGAGGGCGAGGCAGAGCCGCGCCGCGCGCTCCAGGGCGGCATCCGGCACGGTGACCGATGGCAGGCGCTCCCGTGCCAGCAGGATTCTTTTTTGAATCTTTCGCTCTTCGCCTTCACGGGCAGCACAGAACCCCTCCGGGTCGCGCTCGTAGGCGTCGCGGGCCCGCACCACCGCGATGCGGGTGGGGATGTCCCTCGGCGTCGCGACCTCGCAGGCCAGCCCGAACCGGTCGAGGAGCTGCGGCCGCAGCTCCCCCTCCTCCGGGTTGCCGGACCCGACGAGGACGAACCGCGCCGGGTGGCGGAGCGACAGGCCCTCGCGCTCGACCGTGTTGACGCCGGAGGCCGCCACGTCGAGCAGGAGGTCCACGAGGTGGTCCTCGAGGAGGTTGACCTCGTCGATGTAGAGGAAGCCGCGGTTGGCCCGGGCCAGCAGCCCCGGCTCGAAGGCCTTCACGCCGGCGCCGAGCGCCCGCTCCAGGTCGAGGGTGCCGACCACCCGGTCCTCGGTGGCGCCCAGCGGCAGGTCCACCACCGGCACCGGTTTTTTCTCGGACTTTCTCCGCGCGCCCGGCAGGCTCGCGCAGTGCGGACAGGATTCTGCGGGACTTTCGGGATCGCAATTGTACGGGCAGCCGACCACCGCCCGCATCGGCGGCAGCAGGGCGGCCAGCGCCCGGATCGCCGTGGACTTGCCGGTGCCGCGGTCGCCGAAGACCAGCACGCCGCCGACCGCCGGGTCCACCGCCGCGATCAGCAGCGCCTGGCGCATCTCGTCCTGGCCGACGATGGCCGAGAAGGGGAAGGTGGGCACGCGATGACTCGATGCTGCGGGGGCATCCAACCCACCCCCTCATCCTGAGGTGCCGCAGCGTAGCGGAGGCCTCGAAGGAGGTCTCCAGAAGACGTGCGATGGCTGGAGGCCTCCTTCGAGGCCCGCTGACGCGGGCACCTCAGGATGAGGGCGAAGGTGGGAGAAGGGAACCCCCGCCCGCGCTTACTCCGCCGCCTTCTGCCGGAGCCCGATCCGGCCCCAGATCGTGGTGAGCGCCTCGACCAGATGGGCGATGTCGGCGTCGGTGTGCAGCGGCGACGGGGTGATCCGCAGGCGCTCGGTGCCGCGGGCGACCGTCGGGTAGTTGATCGGCTGCACGTAGATGCCGAACTCATCGAGCAGGGTGTCGGAGATCCCCTTGCAGAGCACCGGATCGCAGACCATCACCGGCACGATGTGGCTGTCGTTCGGCATGGTCGGGATGTCGGCGGCCTCCAGCGCCTGCCGGACCTTCGCCACCCGCTCCTGATGCCGAGCCCGCTCGACGCCGCTCTCCTTGAGATGGCGGATCGACGCCGCCGCGCCCGCCGCGACGGCCGGGGGCAGCGAGGTCGTGAAGATGAAGCCCGACGCGAAGCTGCGCACGAAGTCGCAGAGTTTTTCCGACGCCGTGATGTAGCCGCCGTGCACCGCGAAGGCCTTGCCGAGCGTGCCCTCGATCACGTCCAGCCGGTGGGCGACGCCGTCCCGCTCCGAGATGCCGCCGCCGCGGGCGCCGTAGAGGCCGACCGCGTGGACCTCGTCCAGGTAGGTCAGCGCCCCGTGGGCCTCGGCCACGTCGCAGATCTCGGCGATCGGCGCGATGTCGCCGTCCATCGAGTAGACCGACTCGAAGGCCACCAGCTTCGGCCGGGCGGGATCGACCAGCGCGAGCTTGCGGTTCAGGTCCTCCGGGTCGTTGTGGCGGAAGATGTGGCGCTCGGCCCGCGAGAACCGGATCCCCTCGATCATCGAGGCGTGGTTCTCGGAATCGGAGAAGACCGCGCAGTTCGGCAGGCGCGACGCGAGGGTTCCCAGCGCCGCCCAGTTCGACACGTAGCCGGAGGTGAACAGCAGGGCCGCCTCCTTGCCGTGGAGGTCGGCGAGCTCGCGCTCCAGCAGCACGTGGTAGTGGTTGGTGCCCGAGATGTTGCGGGTGCCGCCGGCGCCCGCGCCGCAGCGGTCGATCGCCTCGTGCATCGCCCCCGTGACGGTCGGGTGCTGGCCCATGCCGAGATAGTCGTTGGAGCACCAGACCGTCACGGGCCGGGTGCCCGCCGCGTGGTGGTGGGTGGCGTGCGGGAAGTTGCCCGCGTGGCGCTCGAGGTCGGTGAAGACCCGGTAGCGGCCCTCGCGGTGGAGCCCGGCGATCTCAGCCCCGAAGAAGGTCTCGTAATCCATGTCGCCTCTCCCCGAACAAATCCTGCGGGTTGATCCCGCCTGTGACACCGGACTTCGCACAAGACCAGTTCCAGATTGGTGGACGTGCGTCGCCCGCTCGTGATCCCTCGGCCTACACGTGGTCCGGCGGCCCGGCCGCTTCCCCGGGCGCCCGGGCCGGCAGGCTCCAGCGCCACAGCTCCGCCGAGGGCAGCGGCAGCATCAGGAACCAGTGCTCCAGGGTGGCGAGCGCGGTCAGCGTCGCCAGGACCGTGAAGCCGATCAGCTCGTGCTCCAGCAGGTCGGCGCCGAGCGCCGCGCGCCCGAGCAGGGCCGCCGCGATGGTCCCGAGGCTCACCGAGACCGGGAACAGCAGGTTCATCGGCTTCCGGGACAGGTAGCAGGCGAGGTAGCCGAGATGGTCCGGCAGGAACTCGGCGTGGAGGTTGCGCACCCCCAGGAACAGGTTGAGCCGCGCCGACAGGTTCATCACCACCAGCGTGCCGTAGGTCCACAGGGCGAAGCGGTTGGGGCTGCCCCAGACCAGCGCCAGGATCGCGAGGCCGCCGACCACGATGGCGAATTCGTGCCACAGGCTGGTGGCGAGCGCGGCGAAGAACCGGTCGAGCCCGCGCACACCCGGCGCGCAGGCGACGGGCCGCGGGCCCGACAGGAAGCCCATGTAGTAGCTCATCTCCTGCCAGCCCCAGACGACGAGCGCCGCCGTGAAGGCCGTGTAGGCCCCCGTGGCGCTCGTGTCGGCGGCGCTGGACCGGATCGCCACCAGGGCGCCGGCGAGCAGAAGGGTCGCCCCGGCCATGCTCCACGGATGCGTCCGCCGCGGGGCGTGGTCGAGCAGCAGGATCAGCCCGGTGGAGAACCACCAGAGCAGGACCGCGTACAGGACCGGGGCGGCATAGGTCCCCATGCTACCAGACCGGCTGGAGGCGGATGTCGGCCGGCAGGGCGTTGGCCTTGACGGGCAGGAGATAGAGCCGCGCGAAGGTCACGGCCGCGCGCGCGGCGTGGAATCCCTGCAGGGCCTTGCCGACGAGGCCGCCCCGCGCCTTGGCGTCGGCGATCGCCCGGGAGCAGGCGAGCAGCCGGTCGAGCCCCGCCTTGAACTTCGGGTTGTCGATATCGAGTTCCAGCGGGAAGGTCTGGCGGGAGATCTCCGAGGTGATCCGGAAGACCTTGAAGTCGTAGTCGCTGGGATCGACGCCGAGCGCCGCGTGGAAGGCCGGGCGGTGATGGTCGCGCACGTACATCGTGGCGAAGACGGCGAGCAGGAAGAACCGGATCCAGTAGCGGTTCACGCCGCTCGTCAGCTTCGGGTTGGCGCGCATCAGCAGCGCGAAGGCCTCGCCGTGGCGGAACTCGTCGTTGCACCACAGCTCGAACCACTTGAAGATCGGGTGGATGCGCCGCTCCGGGTGCCGCTCCAGCTCGCGGAAGATCGTGATGTAGCGGGCGTAGCCGATCTTCTCGGACAGGTAGGTGGCGTAGAAGATGAACTTCGGCCGGAAGAACGTGTACTTCTTGGACTTGGTGAGGAAGCCCAGGTCCACGCCGATGCCGAAATCCTTGAGCGTGTCGTTGATGAAGCCGGCGTGGCGGGCTTCATCCCGGCTCATGAAGCCGAACAGCTCCTTGATGTCCTTGTTCTTCGCCCGCTTGCGCATCTCGGCGTAGAGGACGCAGCCGGAGAACTCCGCCGTGATGGACGACACGAGGAAGTCCAAAAACTCCTTCCGCAGCTCCGGCTCCATCTTCGACAGGTCGCAGTCGAATTCCTCGTTGCGGGTGAAGTGGCGCTTGTTCGGGTCGGAGCGCAGCTCGGCGATCAGGATGTCCCAGTCGCGCCGCACCGGCTCGACGTTCGTGCGGTCGAGCTCGTCGAAATCGGTCGTGTAGAAACGCGGGCTGAGGAAGGTCGTCTCCTGCGCCGAACGGGTCGATTCATTGATCGGCGTCTTCGGGACGGGCTGGCCGGAGGGCGGCGGGACGGGTGCGTTCACAGCTTCCTCCTCTCGGAAAAGCTGACCTCGTAGAGTTCGGTCAGCTCGAGATGCGCGATGAGCTTGGTCCAGGCCCGCTCCAGCGCGCCGGCCCGCGTCACGGTGGCGGTGCGCCGCACGGTGAGGCGCTCGCCGTAGGGCACCGAGGTCGGCGCGTCGTGGACCTGGACCTCGTCGCCGGGCTCGATCTCGAAGCCGGCATCGAGGGTGACGTGCGCGTGCAGACTCTCGGGCGTCTGCTCGATCTCCACCGTGCAGGGCACGGTGACGGTGCGGCTGCCGAACAGGCCCATCACCGCGTCTCCGCGGCGGGGGCGCCCGGCGCGGGCATCAGCCGCGCGAAGGCCCCGGCATTGGTCGGCCCGAAGGCCTCCAGGGGCACCCGGCGACCGGTGGCCTCGTCGGCCAGCGCGAGGCGGCCGTCGTCGTAGCGGGTCAGGCTGAAGGGCTTCTCGGGGCCGAGGCCCTCCCGCTGGCGGGCCTGGGCGAGGCCCCGCAGGGTCCCGCGCAGGAACCCGTCCTCGCCGGGACGGATCCAGGCGACGATGTGCCGGTCGGCGACGTCCCGCAGGGCGATCGAGCCGTCGACCTGATCCTCGGCGCGGAACTCGAGGCGCTCCACCACCTTGGCGGGCGGCAGGGCGACGAGGCCGACCTTCTCGCTCCGGCCGATCAGGACCGCCAGCATGGTGAAGCCCATCAGCGCGCCGGCGCCGATCATCAGCAGCGCCGGTGCCGGTCCCGCGACCGCCATGGCCCGGCCGGCGCCCTCCGCCCGCTCGCCCATCGTGCCCCTCCCTATTCGGCCGCGACGAGGCGGCCGGGATTCTCGTCCGCTCGGCCGAGACGCGCCACCCGAACCGGCGGCGCGGTGCCGTCGGCATGGGCCTCGAGGGCGCGTGCCAGCAGCGCCGCCGCGGCGTCCGCGTCCGGCACCGAGCGCAGCATGGGCTCGGTCCGGGCGAGATGCCAGGGCCGGACATGCGGCCAGATGTGAAGGTAGGCGATCCGGAGGCCCGGCCGCAACCGCAGCGGCAGGTCGCCGCTGCCATCCGTGAAAGCCCGCAGGGCCGCCGTCTCGATCTGCGCGAAGGGCAGGTTGTGGGTCACCGGCAGGGCGATGCCGGCCTGCAGCACGACGCGGCGGTTGGTCACCGTGTAGAGCGTCGTCCGGTGGGTGAGCCAGGCGAGCAGCCAGAGCAGCGCGACGGCGCCGGCGCCGATCACCAGGGTCGGCGCCACCACCTTGATCGCCGCCGCGGGCGAGCCCGCCGCGAGGCCGAAGGCCACGGCGCAGACCGAGAACCACGCGATCACCAAGCGGGCGTGGAACACCCGAACCAGCAGGCCCGCGGTCGTCGGCGCACCCTGCCAGAGGATGCGCTCGCCCGCCGGCAGCGGGCCGGGCAGACCCCGCAGGGTGCCCTCGGGGAGGAAGTCGCCGCTCATATCAGGGGCTCCGCCCGGGCCGGCGTCGCGTAGAGCGTGCCGGCGCCGAAATACGAGATGATCCGCTCCTCCTCGAGGAAGGTCACGCTGTCGGGATCGCGGGTGCTGGGGATGTCGGCGAACTGGCTCGCGAGCAGAGCCTCGGTCGTCACCGTCTTGGTGAAGCCGCCGGCCCGGCAGAACGTTGTCGGCATCAGCCGGCGCCCGCCCGTCGGGAGCTCGACCTCGTAGTAGCGGATCAGCGACTCGCCGCGGTCGACCCAGACGTCGCTGATCACGCCCGCGACCGCGTTGTCGGTGCCGAACACCGTCATGCCGATCGGGTTCGGGCCGTCCTCGTGGATGACGAAGTTCTTCGCCACCCGCAGGGGCACGATGCGGATCTCGTCGTCCCAGGTCCGGTCGTGCACGTCGTGCCGCAGCACCCAGGAGCCCGGGCCGACGCCGGCCTGGAGCGACGTCTCCGTGCGCTCGTAGGGGGCGCCCGGCCAGGGTTCGACCTTGCGGGCCGGGATCCCGGTCTCGATGTCGTCCCGGCCATGAACCGCCTGCGGCGCGTAGGTCGTCTCGCCGCCCGGCAGATGGAACGCCTTGGACCGGGGGATCAGGATCGGGTCGTCCGCCTTGCGGCGGCCGACCGTCTCGTTCTCCAGCGGGTAGCCCTCGCGCCGGTCCTCCCGGCGCAGCCAGAAGACCAGCCCCGCGAAGAAGAGGAAGAACGCGTAGAGTACGACCTGGGCGACGTCGACGTAACCCGTAAGTGCGCCGGTTGGCATGGCTGTCCTCCCCAAGTCTCAGGCTGTGCGGCCGGCGAGGCCGTCGGTGATGCTGTCTCGAACTCGTATCCGGGCGTCCTCACGCACCAGCGGTCCGAGCGCGAGCAGCGCCGCGAACAGCAGGGCGATCTCGATGTGGTAGACGATGAGGTAGCCGATGGCGGGCTCGTTCATGCCCTCGCCGAGCACCCCCGACTGGGCGATGGCGCCGCCGACGTCGCGCACGAGGCCGCTCGCCGCGATCGAGAGGCCGGCCGCGGTCGCCTGCACGGCGCCCCAGGCACCGAGGGCGAGCCCGGTATCCTCGGGGCCGGCGCGGTTCATCGAGGCGGTGAGCGTGCCGTGGGCGAACAGGCCGCCGCCGAGGCCGATCAGGCTCACGCCCGCGGCGAACAGGTCGGCCGAGGCGAGCGGGGCGGCGAAGACCACTGCCGAGAAGGCCAGGATCCCGATCCCGACGCCCACCGCGGAGACGCGGAACGGGTCGCCCCCGCGCCCGAGCCAGCGCGCCGCGACCAGCAGGCCGAGCCCGCCTCCGGCAGCCAGCAGCGCGGTCAGCGCCGTGGTGGCCGCCACCGAGAGGTGCAGGATCTGACCGCCGTAGGGTTCGAGCAGGATGTCCTGCATGGAGAAGCCCGCCGTGCCGAGGCCGATCGCCACGAGGCGTCGCCGGGCGGTGCCCTGCCCCGCATAGGCCTGCCAGGAGGACCGGAAGTCGCGCTGCGGTGCCGTCCGCGTCCGGTTCGGATCGCGGGGTTCCTGCTTCCAGAGGGCGAACCCGTTGAGGATGATCGTGACCAGCGCCGCGCCCTGGATCACCTGGATCAGCCGGACGGGTGAGAAATGGGCGAGGAACAGGCCGAACAGCACCGCGCTCGCCATCATGCCGAACAGGAGCGCCGCGCAGAGCAGCGCCACCACCTTCGGGCGCGCGTGCGCCGGGGCGAGGTCGGTGGCGAGCGCCAGCCCGACGGTCTGGGTCGTGTGCAGGCCCGCGCCGACCAGCAGGAAGGCGAGCGCCGCCGCGAGGTTGCCGACCCAGAGAGGCCCGGTCGTGTCGCCCGACAGGATCAGCAGGGCGAACGGCATGATCGCGAGGCCGCCGAACTGGAGCAGCGTGCCGAACCAGATGTAGGGGACGCGCCGCCAGCCCAGCACCGAGCGGTGGGTGTCCGAGCGGAAGCCGACCAGCGCCCGCAGGGGCGCGAAGACCAGCGGCAGCGCCAGCATCATCGCGACGATCCAGGCCGGAACGCCGAGCTCGACGATCATCACCCGGTTGAGGGTGCCGATCAGCAGCACCGCAGCCATGCCGACGGTGACCTGGAACAGGGCGAGGCGGAGCAGCCGTCCCAGCGGCAGCTCGGCGGTGGCGGCGTCCGCGAAGGGAAGCAGCGCCGGGCCGAGGCGCATCAGGGCCTCGGTGAGCTTGCGGGCGGGGGTCATGGTCGCGCCCCGGGTGTCATTGGCCGACCATCCGCGCGGTGAGGCAGGGCGCGCGTCAGCGCCACCGCGTTCGACAGGTAGAATCCGCTGTTGATCCGGTGCGACCGCGCCCAGGCGAAGCCGTCGAGGGCCCTTTCCGAGGCGATCCGCCGCCGCAGCCCGCCCTCGGTCACCGGCACGATGGCGGGCGAGCGATCGCCGCGCGGGAAGAACTTTCCGGCCGCGTGCATCACCGTCAGGAGCGCCGTGCGCGGCGCTACGGTGAACAGCACCGAGCCGTCCGTGCGCGCGCCCAGCACCGCCAGCGCCCGAGCGATGTCGGCGGCGCGGTAGTGGATCAGCGAATCCATCGCCACGACGTGGTCGAACCGGCCGAGGGCCGGATCGAGCATGTCGCCCACCCGGAAGTCGATGCGCCCCGCGCCCGCGATCGCCGGCAGCCGCTCCTGCGCCAGCCCGATCAGCGTCGGCGAGACGTCGATCGCCACCACCTCGGCGCCCCGCCGCGCCGCCTCGACGCTGAGCGCCCCGGTGCCGCAGCCGGCATCGAGCAGGCGTGAGCCCGTCATGTCGGCCGGGAGCCAGGACAGCAGCGTCGCCCGCATGGCGTCGCGCCCGGCCCGCACGGTGGCGCGGATCCGGCTCACCGGGGCGTCCGAGGTCAGGCGCGACCACGCCTCGACCGCGGTGCGGTCGAAGTAGGTGGTCAGCTCGCCCCGGCGGGCGTCGTAGCTGGCGCTGGCCATCGGTCGAACTCCAGACTCAATCGAAACCGAGGAACTCGAACAGGTCGCGGTCCTTCATGGGGATTGCCTCGCAGGGCTCGCCCCCGGCCCAGAGCGTCTCGGCGAGCCGCATGTACTCGGCGGTCACGGCGTCGAGCTCGGGCGACGAATCCATCTCGAACAGGGTCGACTTCTTGAGCCGCGAGCGCCGGACCACGTCGAGGTCGGGGAAGTGGGCGAGGCGCTTCAGGCCGACCGCGTCGTTGAACCGGTCGATCTCGTCGGTCTTGGCCGAGCGGTTGGCGATGACGCCGCCGAGCCGCACGCCGTAGTTCTTGGACTTGGCGTGGATCGCCGCGACGATCCGGTTCATCGCGAAGATCGAGTCGAAGTCGTTGGCGGTGACGATCAGCGCCCGGTCGGCGTGCTGGAGCGGCGAGGCGAAGCCGCCGCAGACCACGTCGCCGAGCACGTCGAAGACGACGACGTCGGTGTCCTCCAGGAGGTGGTGCTCCTTGAGGAGCTTCACGGTCTGGCCGACCACGTAGCCGCCGCAGCCGGTGCCGGCGGGCGGGCCGCCGGCCTCGACGCACATCACGCCGTTGTAGCCCTCGACCACGAAATCCTCGACGCGCAGCTCCTCCGAGTGGAAGTTCACGGCCTCCAGGGCGTCGATCACCGTGGGGGCGAGGCGCTTGGTCAGCGTGAAGGTCGAGTCGTGCTTCGGGTCGCAGCCGATCTGCAGCACCCGCTTGCCGAGCTTCGAGAAGGCCACCGACAGGTTCGACGAGGTGGTCGACTTGCCGATCCCGCCCTTGCCGTAGACCGCGAAGACCTTGGCGGTCTCGATCTTCAGGTCGGGGTCGAGGGCGACCTGAAGGCTCCCCTCCTCCTTCCGGGCGACGACGGGATTGCGGATCGCGATGTTCATGCGGCCACTCCTGCGGTGACGCCTTCCAGGCGGTCCTCCAGCTCCTCCTCGGCCCGGTCGAGGGCGTCGCGCATCTCTGCGTCGGGGGTCCAGAAGCCGCGGCGGTGCGCCTCGATCAGCCTTTGGGCGACCTTGGCGGAGGCGGTGGGGTTCAAGGCGGCCATGCGCTCGCGCATGTCCTTGTCGAGGACGTAGGTCTCGGTGATCCGCTCGTAGATCCAGGGCTGGACCGCGTTGGCGGTGGCCGACCAGCCGACCGTGTTGGTGAGATGCGTCTCGATCTGGCGGACGCCCTCGTAGCCGTGGCCGAGCAGGCCCTCGTACCATTTCGGGTTGAGCATCCGGGTGCGCGTCTCCAGCGCCACCTGCTCCTCCAGGGAGCGGACGCGCCCCTCCCCGCGGGTCTGGTCGCTGATGTAGATCGGCACCGACTCGCCCTTGGCCCGGGCCACCGCCCGGCCCATGCCGCCGAGCCCGTCGAAGTAGTGATCGACGGAGGTGACGCCGACCTCGACCGAGTCGAGGTTCTGGTAGGCCATGTCGACGGAGGCCAGCACCGCCTGCATCAGGGCGCGCTGCGGCGCCGGGCGGCCGGTGCGGCCATACGCAAAACTCTTGCGGCGCGAGAAGGTCTCGCACAGTTCCGCGTCGTCGTCCCAGTTCCCCGAATCGACGAGGTGGTTGACGTTGGCCCCGTAGGCGCCCTCGGCGTTGGAGAAGACCCGGAGCGCCGCCGTCTCCAGGTCGCAGCCCTGCTCGGCCTGGATGGCGAGGGCGTGCTTGCGGACGTAGTTCTGCTCCAGGGGCTCGTCGGCGGTGGCGGCGAGGTACGAGGCTTCTGCCAGGAGCTTCGTCTGCAGGGGCAGGAGATCGCGGAAGATGCCGGAGAGGGTGACCACCGCGTCGATGCGCGGGCGGCCGAGGGTCTCCAGCGGGATCAACTCGGCGCCGCTCAGGCGGCCGTAGCCGTCGAAGCGGGGCGCGGCGCCGATCAGCGCGAGCGCCTGGGCGATCGGGCCGCCCTCGCTCTTGAGGTTGTCGGTGCCCCACAGGACCAGGGCGACGCTCTCCGGGCAGGGCTTTCCGTCGGCGGCGAAGCGCTCGAGGATCCGGGCGACCTGCCGGGCGCCGTCCGCCACCGCGAAGGCCGAGGGCAGGCGGTAGGGGTCGAAGCCGTGGAGGTTGCGGCCGGTCGGCAGCACGGCCGGGTTGCGCAGGATGTCGCCGCCCGCCACCGGCGGCACGAAGCGGCCGTCGAGCGCCCGCAGCAGCGCCGGCACTTCATGGTCGCGGGACAGCAGCCGGTCGGTCTCGGCGAGGTTTTTGAGTATCTCGCGGTTGGTCTCGTCGGCGGAGAGGCCGGAGGCCTTCAGCACCGCCTCGATGCCCCGGCCGGCCACCAGGGCCTCGATCCCGGCCCGCTCCGGCTTCACGCCATGCGCCGACTCGGCGAGCGCCAGGAGCAGATCGACCCGCTCCTCTTCCGGCGTCCCCTGCCCGACCACGTGCAGCCCGTGCGGGATCAGGGTCTGCTCCAGCTCCTGCAGCGCGGTCCAGAGGCCGGAGACCCGCGCCTCCAGATCGCCGCTCCAGCCCGGATCGGCCGCCACGAGGTCGACCGCCGCGCCCTGGTCCTGGATCAGGCGGGCCAGGGTCTCGCGCTCGCCCGCCGCCTCGGGGCCGAGGCCGCGCCAGCGCTCGATCGAGCTCTTCAGGTCGATCAGCCCACGGTAGAGCCCGGCAGCCGCGAGGCTCGGGGTGAGGTAACTCACCAGCGTCGCGGCCGACCGGCGCTTGGCGAGCGTCCCTTCCGAGGGGTTGTTGGCCGCGTAGAGGTAGACGTTGGGCAGCGCCCCGATCAGCCGCTCCGGCCAGCAGGATTCGGACAGGCCGGTCTGCTTGCCGGGCATGAATTCGAGCGCGCCGTGGGTGCCGAAATGCAGCACGGCGTCGGCGGAAAAATCCTCGCGCAGGTAGCGGTAGAAGGCCGAGAACGCGTGGGTCGGCGCGAAGCCGCGCTCGAACAGCAGCCGCATCGGATCGCCCTCGTAGCCGAAGGCCGGCTGGACCCCGACGAAGACGTTGCCGAACTGCGCGCCGAGGACAAAGATCTCGGCGCCGTTGGTCTGGTGGCGGCCGGGCGCCGGGCCCCACTGGGCCTCGATCTCGGCGAGGTAGGGCTCGCGGCGCAGATGATCCTCGGCCGGGATGCGGGCGTGGACGTTGGCCTGGGTGCCGTAGCGTTTGGTATTGCCCTCCAAGATCGCCGCGCGCAGGGCATCGACGTCTTCCGGGATCTCGACCGTGTAGCCGTCCGCCGCCAAGCCCTTCAGGGTGTTGAGCAGCGAGGCGTAGACCGACAGGAACGCGGCCGTGCCGGTGGCGCCGGCATTGGGCGGGAAGTTGAACAGCACCACGGCGAGCTTCCGCTCGGCCTTCGCCGTCCGGCGGAGCGACACGAGCTGCGCGACCCGCTCGGCGAGGCGGGCCGCCCGCTCGGGATGGACCCGCATGTCCCGAGCGTTGTCGCTGCCGGAAGCGGAGGACCGTCCGCCGAACACCATCGGGGCGGTGGCGCCGTCGAGTTCGGGGATCGCGACCATCATGGTCGCCTCGACCGGCGACAGGCCGCGGTCGCCCGCCTCCCACTGCTCCAGGGTCTGGAATTCCAGCGCCTGGGCGGCGAGGTAGGGCACGTCGAGCCTGGCCAGCATCGACTCGGCGGCGGCGGCGTCGTTGTAGGCGGGGCCGCCGACCAGCGAGAAGCCGGTGAGCGAGACCAGCGCGTCGATGCAGGCGCGACCGTCCTTCATGAAGAAGGAATCCACCGCCGGGCGGTTGTCGAGGCCGCTGGCGAAGGCCGGCACGACGTCGAGGCCCTGCGCCTCCAGGGCGGCGATCACCCCGTCGTAATGGGCGGTGTTGCCGGCGAGCACGTAGCTGCGCATCACCAAGAGGCCGACGCGGCCCTTCGCGCCCGTGAGGCGGGGCAGCCGCGACGGGTCGGCGCCGATCCGGCCGGGCAGGCGCGGGTGGTAGAGGCCGGTCTCGGGGTAGTCGAGGGGTGCGGGCGCCGCCGGGCCGTCACGCCAGGCGGCCCGCTCGCCGGCCGCGTAGCGGTGCACGAGGAAGCGCACCAGCGCGGCGACGTTCTCGTCCGAGCCCGCGAGCCAGTATTGCAGGGTGAGGAAATAGGCGCGCACGTCCTGGGCCGAGCCCGGGATGAAGCGCAGGATCTTCGGCAGCTTGCGCACCAGGGCCATCTGCCGTCCGGCATTGCCCTGCTGGCCCGGCTTGCCGCGCAGCTTCTTGAGGAAGTCGAGGGCGCTGCGCTTGGTGCCGCTCATGTCGAAGCGGCCGAGCTTCGTGGTCTTCACCACCTCGCCGGCCGAGAGGCAGCCGACCATCGCGTCGCAGGCGTCGCGCCGCGCCGCCAGCGCCGGCAGGATCGCCCGAACGTGCTCGTCCATGAACAGCATGGCCGAGAGCACGATGTCGGCCTGCGCGA
Organism: Methylobacterium sp. 275MFSha3.1; assembly: GCF_900108435.1. Classification (NCBI taxonomy): domain Bacteria; kingdom Pseudomonadati; phylum Pseudomonadota; class Alphaproteobacteria; order Hyphomicrobiales; family Methylobacteriaceae; genus Methylobacterium; species Methylobacterium sp. 275MFSha3.1. The sequence goes on from NZ_FNWP01000023.1 coordinate 51,291, forward strand.
TGTCGGCCCGGCAGGCCTCCAGGGTCGCGGGGTCGTTGTCCCATTCGGCCGCCGCGTGGAAGCCCAGAACCAGCCCGGGCATCTCGGTCCGGAGGCGCAGGCGCGCCCGTTCCACCGCGCTCGCCAAGTGATTGTCGAGCGTGACGATGACGATGCGGATCGGCGGCCTATCGGCCGAAATGCGCTTTGGCATCGTAGAGGGTCTCGACGGTGATGAGCGGCAGATGCCGCTCCCGGGCGAAGGTCTCGGTGTTGGTGCGCGCCTTGCCCCGCACGAAGAACGGGATCTTCTTGAGTTCCTTCTCGGCCTCGGGCGACCACGCTGCGGCCCGGTCCAGAAGAATCGGAACGGGCGCCGGCGTCGGAGGGGTGTCGGCCGGCGCCCGTTCCGCGGCCTCGAACGCCCCGTCCGCCGGAGTCCCGTAGGACTTGCCGCCGAGATGCGAGGGGCCGACGCCGTCGTGGAATTCGGGATCCTCCCGGAACATGCCGAGGAGGTGCTCTTCGAGGCCCATCATCAGCGGATGGACCAGGGTGTCGAACAGGACGTTGGCGCCCTCGAACCCCATCTGCGGGGCGTAGCGGGCCGGGAAGTCCTGGACGTGCACCGGCGCGGAGATCACCGCGCAGGGGATCCCGAGCCGCTTCGCGACGTGGCGCTCCATCTGGGTACCGAGCACCAGTTCCGGCGCGGCCGCGCGGATCGCCGCCTCGACGTCGAGGTAATCGTCGGTGATCAGCGCCTCGATGCCGTGCTCGGCCGCCTCGGCGCGAACCTCGCGGGCGAGTTCGCGGCCGTAGGTGCCCAGTCCCACGACGGTGAAGCCGAGTTCCTTGGCGGCGACCCGGGCGATACCGATGGCGTGGGTCGCGTCGCCGAACACGAAGACGCGCTTGGCCGTGAGATACGTCGAATCGACCGAGCGGGAGTACCAGGGCAGCCGCGAGCCGGGGCCGTCGAGCACCGGTGCCGGGTCGATCCCGGCGAGGCTCGCAACCTCCTCGACGAACCGGCGGGTGCCGCCGACGCCGATCGGGACGGTCTGCGTGAACGGCTGCCCGAAACTCTTCTTCAGGTAGTCCGCGGCCGACCGGGCGGTCTCGGGGTAGAGCACGACGTTGAAATCGGCCTCCCGGAGCCGGCCGAGATCGGCGGGCGTGGCCCCCAGCGGCGCCACGACATTCACGGCGATGCCGAGCGAATCGAGCAGCCGGCGGATCTCGATCAGGTCGTCCCGGTGGCGGAAGCCCAGCGCCGTCGGTCCCAGGATGTTGCAGAGCGGACGCTGCCCGGGTTCGCGCGCCGGATGCGGGGCGGGCGGACCGGCGAGCGCCCGGACGAGGCGGTAGAAGGTCTCCGACGCGCCCCAGTTCTCCTTCTTCTGGTAGGCGGGCAATTCCAGCGGGATCACCGGGATCGGCAGGTCGAGCGCCTTGGCGAGGCCGCCCGGATCGTCCTGGATCAGCTCGGCGGTGCAGGAGGCGCCGACGATCATCGCCTGGGGCTGAAACCGCGCGTGGGCGGCCGAGACCGCCTGCTTGAACAGCTCGGCGGTGTCGCGGCCGAGATCCTGGGCGCGGAAGGTCGTGTAGGTGACGGGCGGGCGGGCGTCCCGCCGCTCGATCATCGTGAACAGCAGGTCGGCGTAGGTGTCGCCCTGCGGCGCGTGCAGCACGTAGTGCAGCCCGGACATCGCCGTGGCGACGCGCATCGCGCCGATATGCGGGGGACCCTCGTAGGTCCAGAGGGTGAGCTGCATGGCGCTACACCTCCAGCAGGGCGCGGCGCCGGAGCGGGCGCACGAACAACTCGGCGAGGTCGCCGGCCTGCTCGTAGCCCTGCACGGGCGTGAACAGCAGCTCGATCGACCACTTGGTCGACAGCCCCTCCGCCTCCAGCGGATTGGCGAGGCCGAGGCCGCAGACCGTGAGATCCGGCCGTTCCGCCCGGCAGCGGTCCATCTGGTCGTCTAGGCTCTGGCCCTCCGTCACCCGCGTGCCCGCGGGCAGCAGCTCGATCTCGGCGGCGAGATGCCCCCGGTGCAGGTACGGCGTCCCGACCTCAACGAGGTCCGCGCCGAGCTCCCGGGCGAGGAAGCGGGCGAGCGGAACCTCCAGCTGCGAATCGGGGAAGAAGAACACGCGCTTGCCGCCGAGCCTCTCGCGGTGGGGGGCGAGCGCGGTCTCGGCGCGGGCGCGGCCCGCTTCCGTGGCCTGTTCGAAGGCGGCCTCGGAGACGCCGAACGCCTCGGCGGCTGCCCGAAGCCAGCCGGTGGTGCCTTCGGCGCCCAGAGGGAACGGCGCGGGCAGCCGGCGGGCGCCGCGCTCGTCGAGGGCCCGGGCCGTGTCGGTCAGGAAGGGCTGAGCCAGCAGATAGCGGGTGTTGCGCCCAACAGCCGGCATCGCGTTCGCCCGGCGGGCGGGCAGGAACCGGACATCCGCGATCCCCATCGCGGCGAAGAGCCGGAGAAACTGATCCTCCACCACGTCGGCCAGCGCCCCGACCACGAGGAGCGAAGGGACCGCCGTCTCGGCCTCGCGGGGCAGGTCGGGCACGAGGGCGGCGAGGCAGGCATCCTCCCCTTGCGTGAAGGTCGTCTCGATGCCGGAACCCGAGTAGTTCAGCACCCGTACGGGGGCGAGCCGTCCCGACAGGCGCTGGGCCGCCCGGGACAGGTCGAGCTTGATCACCTCCGACGGGCATGAGCCCACGAGGAACAGGAGCTTGATGTCCGGCCGGCGCTCGATCAGCCGGGTCACCACCCGGTCGAGCTCCTCGTTGGCGTCGGCGAGGCCGGCGAGGTCGCGCTCGTCGATGATCGCCGTGGCGAAGCGCGGCTCGGCGAAGATCATCACGCCGGCGGCGGACTGGATCAGGTGCGCGCAGGTGCGCGAGCCGACCACGAGGAAGAACGCGTCCTGGATCTTCCGGTGCAGCCAGACGATGCCGGTCAGCCCGCAGAACACGGCCCGCTGACCCTGCTCCTGGCGGAGCTCGATGCCGCCGCAGGGTGGCTGATGGACCAGGGGAGCGTTCACGGCAGCGCCTCCGCGAGACGCGGCGCGCGACTTCCGGCACTCTCCATGCGCGCGGCCCGGAGCTTCAGGAGGAACTGGGCCGCGTTGATCACGTAGGTCGCGTAGGCCGCCAGCGCGAGGAGCAGCAGCGCCTGACCCCTGAGCGCGCCCGTGGCGAGGGCCGCGAGGTAGGCGGTGTGGAGAGCCAGCACCAGCATGCTGACAACGTCCTCCCAGAAGAAGGCAGGCGCGAAGAGCCACCGCCCGAACACGACCTTCTCCCAGATCGAGCCGGTGACCATGATTGCGTAGAGGGCCAGGGTCTTCACGACGACCGAGATCTCGGCCGCGCGCAGGCCGTCGTCGGTGGCCAGGGCGCGCAGCACCAGGACGAGGCTCACCAGGAAGATCGCGAACTGGAGGGGCGCCAGCACTCCCTGGACCACGGTCCAGAGCGACGAATCGCGCCGGCGCCGTTCGGCGGGCGTGTAGAGCGGTCGTGCCGGCCGGTCCTCGGGACCCATGCATCCGCTCCCTGGTCGTCGGCGGCGCCTCAGGCTCCGTCGTTGACAGAGGCTAGGGCGGGGGTCCGGGAAGTGTCAAGTGCGCTTGACGCTTTCACGACATGACAGTGGCAGGGATATTTTTTCTTCGAATAAGATCATTGCCAAGATCGTCAGGAAGCGTATCGTCGGCCGTGGCGGCAGAGATTGCTGCCGTTCGGCTTGTCAGACTCAGGAACTGACGGACACGAAGAATAGACGGGCGAGCAACGCCACACCGAGCGCGCGAGCGGATCCGCCGGCCCTTCCGGGACCGGGCCGTCTCAGGGAGGATGCCGATGGGAAACTGGAGGCATTTCGGTGGCCGTCTGGATCACGGTCCGTCCGCGGCCGGCTGCAGCCCCGTGAGCGACGGGCTCCCCGTGTTCCGCGAGGCGGCCCTCGGCTGGCCCGACCTGCACAGGCCCGTGCCCGACGCGCTCGCCAAGGTCGTCGAGGCGGAGATCCTGCCCCGCCTGATGCTCGCCCACCGGCCCGCCGGCCGCGCCGTCCCGGCGGACCGGGCGCCGAGCGCGCGGGAGATCGCCGACTTCAGCGCCCTGCTCCTGGCCTCCGGCCCGGTCGACCTCGACGCCCGCGTGGACGCCCTGCGCGACGGCGGCCTGCCGCTCCCGCGCCTGCTCCTCGACCTGCTCGCCCCGGCCGCCCGGCATCTCGGCGCCCTCTGGGAGGAGGATGCCTGCGACTTCCTGGCGGTGACCGAGGCCCTCGGGCGGCTCCACACCGTGAGCCGCCGCCTCTGCGCCGAGCTGGAGAGCGAATCGGTCCCGGCCAACGGGCGCAGCGTCCTGCTGCTGCCCTGCCCGGGCGAGACCCACGTCTTCGGCCTGTCGCTGGTCGCGAGCTTCTTCCGGGAGGCCGGCTGGGACGTGACCACCGCGGTGCCCGGGCCGGGGGTCGACCCCCTGGACCTGCTCCGGTCCGACTGGTTCGACGTGGTCGGCCTGTCGCTCTCCTGCGACGTCCTGCTGCCGGTCCTGACGGCGACGGTGGCGGAGGTGCGCCGGGTCTCGCGCAACCGGGACGTCCGGGTGCTGGTCGGCGGCCCCTTCTTCGCGCGCCACGGCGGCGAGGCGGGGATCGTCGGGGCGGATGCCTGCGCGTCGGACGCGTGCCTCGCGCCCGCCGCAGCCGAAGCTTTGCTGGACAGACAGGCACTGGCCTGCTGAAAGGGCCTCAAACCGACTTTCACATTGCGGTGACCGTGACCCCTCAGCCCCGCCCCTCCCCGCAGTCGCCGCCCGCGGCCCTGCAGCAGGTGGCCGGCCTCCTCCAGGGTGAGGCGGTCGGGCGCATCGTCGCGGCGTCCGCGGACCTCTCCCTGGTGATCGACGCGGACGGGGTGATTCGGGACGCCACGGTCGGCGCCGACCTCGCGGCCGAGACCGTGGCGGGCTGGCTGGGCCGGCGCTGGATCGACACCGTCACGGTGGAGAGCCGCCCGAAGGTCGACGCCCTGCTGCGGGACGCCGGGGCCGACGGCATCACCCGCTGGCGCCAGGTGAACCACCCCTCGCCCGACGGCGCCGACCTGCCGATCCGCTACGCGTCGATCCGGCCCTCGGAGGGCGGCCCGATCCTCGTGCTCGGGCGCGACATGCGGGCGGTGGCCGCCCTGCAGCGCCGGCTGGTGGAGACCCAGCAGGCCCTGGAGCGGGACTACGACCGACTCCGCGCCGCCGAGACCCGCTACCGGCTCCTGTTCCAGATCTCCGGCGAGCCGGTGCTGGTGGTCGATGCCGGCACGCGCCGGGTGGCCGAGGCCAACCCGGCCGCGGCGCGCCTCCTCGGGCGCCCGGCCAAGCGCATCGCCGGGCAGGACGCCGTCGAGCTGTTCGACCCCGCCAGCACCCGGGCCCTGGAGGCGCAGTTCGCCGCCCTGCGGGCGACCGGGCAGGCGGGCGAGATCCGGGCGGCGCTGCAGCACGGGCGCGGGGAGGTCACGGTCTCGGCCTCGCTGTTCCGGGGCGAGGGCGGCGCGAGCGCGCTGCTGCAGCTGGTCGCCGACCCGGCGACGGCGGCGCCCGGGCCCGACCAGGAGGCGCCCACCGCCGCGGTGATCGAGGCGATGCCGGAGGGCTTCGTGGTCACCGATTCGGCGCGGCGGATCCTCATGGCCAACGCCGCCTTCCTGGAACTGGCGCAGCTCGCCACGGTGGGCCAGGCCCGCGGGCGCACCCTCGACCACTGGCTCGGCCGCGACGAGACCGAGGCGCAGGCGCTGTTCGCGACCCTCGTCGACCACGGCGCCGTGCGCCGCTTCGCCACCGTCGTCCGCGGCGCCTACGGCGGCATGGAGGACGTGGAGGTCGCCGCCGTGTCGGTGGCTGGCGCCCGCCCCTGCCTGGGCTTCGCCATCCGGTCGGGCCCGCGGCGGATCGCCGAAGGGCGCCCCGGGGTCGGGCGGGAGGTGCCCCGCTCGGTGGAGCAGATGACCGAGCTGGTCGGCCGGGTCTCGATGAAGACCCTGGTGCGCGAGACGACCGACCTGATCGAGAAGCTCTGCATCGAGGCGGCGCTGCGGATCACCCGGGACAACCGGGCCTCGGCGGCCGAGATGCTCGGCCTGAGCCGGCAGGGCCTCTACGCCAAGATGCGGCGCTACGGCGTCGGCGACCTGGACGGCCCGGTCGAGGACATCTGAGGATCCGGGCGCGGCCTCCGGGCGCGGCGGGACCCGTCCCATCCCATCCCATCCCATCCTTTCCCATCCCCCGAAGGTGCGCGCGGCGGGGCGCCGGACCCCCTCGGATCCCGGCACCGAAGGCCTCGAAGATCCTGGAATCGTCCTCGCGGACGGGGGGCGCCGGGAGCGCCCGGGGCGCCGCCGGAGCGCCGGAAAGCGCCCGCGCGGGCGGTCCCGCCGGCACGGTTTTTCGGTGTTCCGGATAATGTATTTCTGGTCCGCCGCTGTATTTATTCGACAAACGTCGCGCACATGCTGGCGCGCGGTGTAAATCTGGCTTGACACCCCGCCGGGCGCCGGTAGCCTCCCGTCATGACCGCTACGCCCGCCCCGAGCGCAGTCATCGAGCTGCTGAAGCCGCTCACGTGGTTCGCGCCGATGTGGGCCTTCGCCTGCGGGGTGATCTCCTCGGGCCAGCCGGCCAGCGGCCAGTGGCCGGTGATCGCCGCCGGCATCCTGCTGGCCGGCCCGCTGGTCTGCGCCACCAGCCAGGCCGCCAACGACTGGTTCGACCGCCACGTCGACGCGATCAACGAGCCGAACCGGCCGATCCCCTCCGGGCGGATCCCGGGCCGCTGGGGGCTCTACCTCGCGCTCGCCTGGACGGCGCTGTCGCTGGCGGTGGCCGCCGCGCTCGGGCCCTGGATCCTCGGGGCTGCGCTGTTCGGGCTGGTCCTGGCCTGGATCTACTCGGCGCCGCCGGTGCGGCTGAAGCGGAACGGCTGGTGGGGCAACGCCGCGGTGGCGCTCTGCTACGAGGGGCTGCCCTGGTTCACCGGCGCCGCCGTCATGGCCGCCGCCCTGCCCGACCGGCGGGTGCTCCTGGTGGCGCTGCTCTACGCGGCCGGGGCCCACGGCATCATGACCCTCAACGACTTCAAGTCCGTGGAGGGCGACCGCCGGATGGGGCTGCTGTCGCTGCCGGTGCAGATGGGCTCCGAGCGCGCCGCGCGCTTCGCCTGCCTGGTCATGGCCCTGCCGCAGGTGGCGGTGATCGCGCTCCTCGTCGGCTGGGAGCGCTACTGGCACGCCGGCCTCGTCGCCGCGCTGCTCGCCGGGCAGTTCGCCCTGATGGCCCGGTTCCTGGAGAATCCCCGGGAGCGGGCGATCTGGTACAACGGCACCGGCACCACCCTCTACGTCCTCGGCATGCTGGTCTCGGCCTTCGCGCTGCGCCCGCTGGTGGGAGGGGCGTGATGGCACCGGACCCCGGCACGGGCCTCGGCTGGCCCCAGATCGTCCGCCTCGGCCTCGTCCAGACCGCGCTGGGCAGCGTCGTCGTGCTGATGACCGCCACCCTCAACCGGGTCATGGTGGTGGAATTGGCGCTGCCCGCCCTCGTGCCGGGCCTGCTGGTCGCCCTGCACTACGCCGTGCAGGTCCTGCGCCCGCGCTGGGGCTACGGCTCCGACCGCAGCGGCCGGCGCACCCCCTGGATCGTCGGCGGCATGGCGGCCCTCTGCCTCGGCGGGTTCGGCGCCGCCTGCGGCACCGCGCTGGCGGCCGAGAGCCTCGCCCTGGGGCTGGCGCTCGCCGCCCTCTCGTTCCTGTGCGTCGGCATGGGCGTCGGCGCGGCCGGGACCTCCCTCCTCGTCCTGCTCTCGGGCGGCGTCGCGCCGGCCCGGCGGGGCGCGGCCGCCACCGTTGTCTGGGTGATGATGATCGTCGGCTTCGCCGTCACGGCGCCGCTCGCCGGGCACTTCCTCGACCCGTTCTCCGGCCCGCGCCTCGTGGCGGTGTCGGGCACGGTCTCGCTCGTCGCCTTCTGCGTGGCGGCGCTCGCGGTCGCCGGCGTCGAGCGCCGCCTGCCGGTCCGGGCGCCCGAGCCCGCGGAGGCGCGCCGCCCGTTCTTCACCGTGCTGGCCCACGTGCTGGCCGACCCCGTGAGCCGGACCTTCACGATCTTCGTCTTCGTGTCGATGCTGGCCTACAGCGCCCAGGAGCTGATCCTGGAGCCCTATGCCGGCCTCGTCTTCGCGATGAGCCCCGGCGCCACCACCAAGCTCGCCGGCCTCCAGCACGGCGGCGTGCTCGCCGGCATGCTGCTGGTGGCGGCGGTGACGCTCCTCGCCCGCGGCACCGTCCTCGCCTCCCTGCGGCTCTGGATCGGGATCGGCTGCGCCGGCTCGGCCGCCGCCCTCTTCGCCCTGGCGAGCGGCGCGGCGGCGGGATCGGACTTCCCCCTGCGCGCGACGGTCTTCGCCCTCGGGGTGGCCAACGGCGCCTACGCGGTCGCCGCCATCGGCTCGATGATGGCGCTCGCCGGCCGCGGCGACGCGCGGGAGCGCGGAACCCGCATGGGCGTCTGGGGCGCCGCGCAGGGCGTCGCCTTCGGGGCCGGCGGCTTCCTCGGGGCCGTGGCGGTCGACGCCGTCCGGCTGGTCACCGCCGAACCCGTCCAGGCCTACGCGGCGGTCTTCGCCGCGGAAGGGCTGCTGTTCCTCGTCGCGGTCGTCCTGGCGGCGCGGCTCGAACCCGCTCCGGCACCGGACACGGTGCCGCTCGATCCTGCCTTCAGCGCGAGGTGAGGCCATGGCCCGGTTGGATGATGGCGGCCCCGGCCGCGACAGCTACGACGTCGTCGTGGTCGGCGGCGGGCCGGCGGGCGCCACGGCGGCGACCGACCTCGCCCGGGCCGGCCACGCGGTGCTGCTCCTCGACAAGCCCGGCCGGATCAAGCCCTGCGGCGGCGCGATCCCGCCCCGGCTGATCCGGGACTTCGCGATCCCGGACGCGCTCCTGGTGGCGAAGATCCGGTCCGCCCGGATGGTGGCGCCGAGCGGCAAGGCCGTCGACATGCCGGTGGGCGAGGGCTTCGTCGGCATGGTCGACCGCGAGCACTTCGACCCGTGGCTGCGCGAGCGGGCCGCGGCGGCCGGCGCCGACCTGCGCGCGGCGGCCTACGACCGGATCACCCGGCCCGACGACGGGCCGCCGCTGGTCCACTTCACCACCGGCGCGGGGGCCGGCCTCGCCCGCCACGCCGTCCGGGCCCGCCTCGTCCTCGGCGCCGACGGCGCCTGCTCGCCGGTCGGCCGCGCGGAGGTGCCGGGCCACGCCAGGATGCGGCAGGTCTTCGCCTATCACGAGATCCTGCGGGTCCCGGAGGCCGGCGCCCCCGGGGCCGGGTCGGTCGACGCCACCCGCTGCGACGTCTACTACCAGGGTCGCCACTCGCCGGACTTCTACAGCTGGATCTTCCCCCACGGGGACACGCTGAGCATCGGCACCGGCAGCGCGCGGAAGGGGTTCTCGCTGCGCTCCTCGATCCGGGCCCTGCGCGCCGCCACCGGCCTCGACCACGCCGAGACCGTCCGCCGCGAGGGGGCGCCGCTGCCGCTGAAGCCCCTGAAGCGCTGGGACAACGGCCGGGACGTGCTGCTCGCGGGCGACGCCGCGGGCGTCGTCGCGCCGGCCTCCGGCGAGGGGATCTACTACGCGATGCTCGGCGGCCGGCTGTCGGCCGAGGCCGCCGCCGCCTTCCTGCGGACCGGGGACGCGCGCGCCCTCGCGGGCGCGCGGAAGCAGTTCATGAAGCTGCACGGGCGCGTGTTCTGGATCCTCGGGATGATGCAGTGGGTCTGGTACCGCAGCGACGGCCTGCGCGAGCGCTTCGTCTCGATCTGCCGGGACAAGGACGTCCAGCAGCTTACCTGGGACAGCTACATGAACAAGGAGCTGGTCCGCGCGAAGCCCGCCGCCCACGCGCGGATCTTCTTCAAGGACCTCGCGCACCTGTTCCGCTGGGTCTCGCCGTGAGCCTCGCCGCCGCCGATCTGGGGCCGCCCGCGGTGGCGGCGGTCGCGGCCGTGCTGGTGGCCGTGGCCGGCGGCCTCGCGACCACGACGGACACGTGGTACCGGCGCCTGCGGGTCCCGGCCTGGAAGCCGCCGGACTGGGCCTTCGGCCCGGTCTGGGCGGTGATCTTCGCGCTCACCACCACGGCCGGCGTGCTGGCCTGGAACGGCGACGCCGACCCCGTCGCCCGGGGCGTCCTGCTGGCCGCCTACGCGGTGAACGGGGTGCTCAACATCGCCTGGAGCGTGCTGTTCTTCCGGTTCCGCCGGCCCGACTGGGCGCTGGCCGAGGTCGCGGTCCTGTGGCTGTCCATCGCCGTGCTGGTGCTGGTGACCGGCCGGGTCTCGGGCGCGGCGGGGCTCATGAACCTGCCCTACCTCGCCTGGGTCAGCGTCGCCGCCTGCCTGAACCTGCGGATCGTCCGCCTCAACGGGCCGTTCGCGGAGCCCGCCTGATGGGGGCGCTCCTCGACCCGGTCCTCGGCCCCGCCTTCGCGTCGGGCCGGATCGTCGACGGGATCCTGCTGCTCGTCGCCCTGGAGGCGCTCGCCCTCGCGTGGCTCGCCCGCCGGGGCGGCCCGCCGCTGCCGTCCCTGCTGGCCAACCTCGCCTCCGGCGCCGCGCTGATGCTGGCCCTGCGGGCGGCGCTCGTGGGGGCCGGCTGGGTCGCGGTCGCCGGGTGGATGCTCGCCGGGCTCCTCGCCCATCTTGCCGACCTCGGCCTGCGGGTCCGGGCGGCCACGGCACAACGCCGCAGCGCGGCGCCGGCCGGAACAACGCCCGCAACGGCCGCGTTCACGCGCGTCACAAGTTTCAAACAGCTCTAAAATCGGGATGGGAGACGCGGCATGCAGCGCACGAGAGCCCTCTCCTCCGGCCGCGCGGCCCCGACGCGGCTGGCCCCGATGCGGGCCGCCCCCTTCCTCGCGGGCCTGCTCCTGGCCGCGCCGGCGCTGGCGCAGGATGGCTCGGCCGACCAGATCGAGCGCGGCAAGTACCTCGTGACGATGGGCGACTGCGCGGCCTGCCACACGGCGCCGGGCGGCAAGTACCTCGCCGGCAACTACGCGCTGAACATGCCCTTCGGCGTGATCATGACCCCCAACCTCACCCCCGACAAGGAGACGGGCCTCGGCAACTGGAGCTACGCCGACTTCGATCAGGCGTTCCGGCACGGCTACAGCAAGAACGTCGGCTACCTGTACCCGGCCTTCCCGTTCGCGTGGTTCACCAAGGTCACCGACGAGGACACCAAGGCGATCTGGGCCTATCTCCAGTCGGTCCCGGCCGTGAACGAGAAGCGGAAGGAGAGCCAGATCCCGTTCCCGTTCAGCGTCCGCACGGCGCTGGTGACGTGGCGGACGGCCTTCTTCACCGAGGAGCGCTTCAAGCCCGACCCGAAGGCCAGCGCCGAGGTGAACCGCGGCGGCTACCTCGTGGAGGGGCTCGGCCACTGCGCCATGTGCCACAACGAGAACAAGCTCGTCGGCAACTCGAGCTTCGCGGGCCGGTTCGGCGGCGGCGTGATCGACGGCTGGTACGCCCCCAACATCACCCCGGACGGCCACCAGGGCATCGGCGCCTGGACCGACGAGCAGGTGGTGACCTACCTCAAGACCGGCACCGCCCCGGGCGACCGGCCGGGCGTCGCCGCCGGGCCGATGCGCCAGACCATCATGGAATCCCTCTCCAAGGTGAAGGAGGAGGACCTGAAGGCCATGGTGGCGTACCTGCGCACCGTGCCGGCCAAGCAGACCTACAAGCCGAAGGACCTCACGGCCTTCGACACGCCCGACGCGCCCGGCGCCTCCACCTACCTGACCTACTGCTCCTCCTGCCACCAGCCCGACGGCAAGGGCATCGAGGGCGCGGTCCCGGCGCTCGCCGGCAACACCTCGGTCCAGTCCGAGGGCCCCGAGACGGTGCTGCGGGTGATCTACGGCGGGCTCGGCGCCCAGAGCGGGCTCGCCCCGATGGTGGCGATCGGCCAGCAGATGACCGACGTCGAGGTGAAGAACGTCACCGACTACATCCGCAATTCCTGGGGCAACAAGGCGCCGGTCGTGACCGGCGAGAAGGCCTCGGAGGCGCGCGCCGCCACCAAGACCATGCTGGCCGGCACGGCGCCCTGCGCGGAGATCGAGCAGGACAAGCTCAAGGCCGCCTTCGACAAGATCGGGCTGCAGGCGAGCCTGAAGGGCCTGAAGCAGCAGGACTTCGTCCCGACCCTCGCCCGGCTGGTGCAGCAGGTGAAGGCGGAGCCGACCGGGGTCACCGACGACGACATCGTCAACGGCCTGACCACGGCCTTCTGCAAGGTCGGCCGCGACGACCCGCAATACGGCAACCCGAGCTGGCCCGCGGTGATCGGCACCTTCGCGAACGTCGCCTACAGCCAGGTGAAGCACCCGGAGAAGCAGGCCGCCAACGTCCCCTCGGCCACCACGCCGCCGGCGAAGAACTGAGGCGCCGCCCCGCGGCCCCGGACGGCCGGGGTCTTCGGGGCCGGTTCGGGGTCAGATCGGGCGGAACGGATAAAACCGTGTTTCGTTGGAGCCGGGACGTGCCGACCTCACGCCCGGAGTCCCCGTGTCCAGCCTCGTCCGCATCCTGCTCGCGATCTTCTTCCCGCCGATCGCCGTGCTCGTCACCACGGGCTTCGGCCTTCAGTTCCTGCTGAACATCCTGCTGTGGATCCTCGGCTGGCTGCCCGGCACGGTCCACGCCCTGTGGCTGATGAACCGCGACCGGCCGCTGGTCTGAGCCGTCAGGGCTTCCGGCCCTCGGGCTCGCCCTTCCGGAGGGCGGGCTTCTCCGCCTTCGCGTCGGCCTTCGACTCACCCTTGCCCTCGACCTTCGCGGTCTTCACCGCGTGGGCCCTGGCGGCCTTCGGCGCGACCGTCTCGGCGGCGTGGGCGACCTTCGCCGGCTCCGGCGCCGCCGCGGGCACGACCGCGGCGGCGACCGCCGGGGCCGCGGGCGCCGCCGGGGCCGGCTTGTCCTTGGCGAAGAGCTGGCCGAATAGCTTCTGGTAGCTGCTCGCATCGCCGTCCGCGTCCGCCACCGCGATGCGGGCGGGCTTGTCGGGCAGGGCCGCCGTGGTCTCGACCTGCGCGCCGGGATCGGCGCGGTTCGCCATGAGCGTCGTGGGCGTCGTGGGCGCCGCCGGCTCCCGCCCGTGCCCCTTGCCGCCGGCCTTCGCGGCGCGGGTCGCGGCCGCCGGCTCGGCGCCGGCCAGCATCGTGGGCTGGCCCTTCGGCGCGAGCTCGATCTCCTGCGGGCCGGCCGCCAGGGTCTCGGGCCGGCTCACGTCGCCGAGATTGTGCCGGCCGTACTCCTTGGCGTCGTAAGGCAGGACCGTCTCGGTGCCGCCGAGGCTCGCGAAGGCGCTGGCGTTCTGCGGGCGGAAGACCGGGTTCTGGCCGCCGTCCTGGTACACGACCCGCACCGCCGGGGTGCCCTTGGCGACGAGGTCGGCGACCGCGTGCGTGTCGCGCGCGCTCTTCTCGGCCACCAGCGGGTCGACCCGCGGCTTGCACGAGCCGGCGGCCGCGTCGGCCCCGCCGAACACGTACTTGGTCCCGCACTGGCCGACCTTCGGCTCCTCGTGGAGGGCCTCGAAATAGTCGGACCCCTCCTTGAGGTTCTGCCAGAAGGCGATGTTCGGGTCGTTGCGGAACTTGGCCATGTTCTCGGCCGTCATCCGGAACGGGTAGGACTGGAACTGGAAGCTGCGCTGGCCGCCGATGAACGCGTCGCGGGCGACGGCGTAGATCTCCGCGATGGTGGCGTCGGTCATGGCGAAGCAGCCCGCCGACGAGCAGGTGCCGTGCACCATCAGGTACTTGCCGGTGCGCCCGTTGGCCCGGTCGACGGCGTTCGGGAAGCCCGTGTCGAACGAGAGGTAGTACGACGAGTTCGGGTTCATCAGGCCCGGGGTGATCGTGTAGAAGCCCTCGGGCGCCTGCCGGTCGCCCTCGCGGGTCTTCGGCCCGAGCTGGCCGGACCAGCGGCAGATCGGGTAGGTCTTCATGAGGGCGTAGCGGCCGTCGCTCCCCCGCTTCCAGATCTCCATCTCCGCCTCCTTCTTGAAGGTGCGGATCAGGATCGGGTCGGAGGGCTGCATCCCCTTGGACTGCATCAACGCGACGGTCTGGGGGGCGATCGGCGCGAGGCTGCGCGCGCTCGGGCCGTTGATCCCGGAACCGTCCTGGCAGGCGGCGAGCGACAGGGCCAGCAGGGACGCCGCCGCCAGCAGTCGCGCGGTCGCGAGACGCGCCGTCATGGGGAACCTCGATCGTCTTACGCGCGCCCGCGGGCCTTGCTGGCCGCGTCGGGTGCCACTCCCCAACCCAATAGGCTCGTTAAGCTTGCGCCTTCCTTACCGCAAGGACCCGGCTGCAACACTGGATTGTTCTCGGGTGTGGAGAGCCCGCGCATGCGCGCTATCCACAGCGCGCCGCGGCGGGGTCGCGGGACGGCGCCGTTCGAGCCGCAGGGCCGCGCGGCGATCCATGCTGTGCTCGTGCGCGGTCCCGCCCGCGGTCCGGCCTGCCGGCCCGGTGCGCGGACCGGTGGACTCCCTGGCGGAGCGGACGCGTGCGACCGCGCCGGGCGCCCAACTTTGAGCTGCTTGCCTCGGCGGGATGAAGGCGCCACGTTCGCAGAGGCTGCCATCCGGATCCGGCCGATCGACCCGGACGGCCCGAACACGCGAACGTCGCCCATGACGGCCCTCTCGCTCGACACGCACGCCCTCGTCCGTCGCCTGCGGGCGACCGGACTGTCCGAGGATCAGGCCGAGGCGATCACCGCGGCGATCCGCGAGAGTCGGGATTCCGATCTGACGAACCTCGTCACCAAGACCGATCTGGCCGAAGCGAAGTTCGACATCATGAAATGGGTGATCGGCTCGATCGGCTTCCAGACGATCGTCATCGTCGGCGCGATCGTTGCCCTGTCGCGCGCCGCGCATTGACGGCCGCCCCGGGAGCCGACCGGCCGCCGCCCCGCAACGTCGCCCCCGGGCGCCCGCTCAGGCGAACAGGTCCGGCCGCCGCGCCGCCTCGGCGCGGATGATCGCCACCAGCGCCGCGTCGTCGGCCGGGTCGGCGAGCCGCAGGCCGACCGGCTCCGAGGGCGTCTGCACGGTGAGCCAGCGCAGGGTGGGCCGGAGGTCGAGCGCCTCGACCACCGCCATGCGCGGGTGCCCGGTCTCGAGCTGCACGAAGGTCAGGTGGTTGCGGCTGGCGCGCTGCCCGAGCAGGTCGTCGATCGCCTCGACCACGTCGCGGGGCGTGTGCAGATGGGTCATCATCCAGAGGCGGTTGTCGGTGCCCGGCGTGTCGAGGGCCCGGCGCAGCCGGCGCACGCCCTCGGTGAGGAAGGCGTAGTCCGCCTCGCTCGTCGCCGGGTCGTGGTGGTTGAACACGCACTCGAGGCCGTGCCGCTCCCGGTAGAGGCGGTGGCGCCCCCGCCAGATGCCGGGGCCGCGCCGCTCGGCCTCCGGGATGCTCTCCAGCTGGCCCCGGTCGACGAGCGCCGCGAAGTCGTCGGCGAGGCAGTCCCGGGCCATGCCGGGCATGGAGAAGATCCAGTCGAGGGGCCCCGACCACTGGCGCAGGTCGAGCGTCTTGAGGACGTGCGCCATCTGGCAATTGCAGCCCAGGGAGACGTGGTTGTGCCGGCCCGGCTCCCGCGCGTCGCGCCGGCCGAGCAGCCGGCCGAGCGCGCCGAACAGCCCCCCCGTCGCCCCGGGCTCGCTCACAGGGTCCGGCCGATCGCCAGGAACTTCTCGGCGCGCCGGTCGCGGACCTCGACGGGCGAGAGGCCGTCGAACTGCGCGAGGGCGTCGGCGATGGCGTCGCCCGCGGCCCGGATCGCCGCCTCGCGGTCGCGGTGCGCCCCGCCGGTGGCCTCCGGGATGATCGCGTCGATGACGCCGAGCCGCAGCAGGTCCTGGGCGGTGATCTTCATGGCGGTCGCGGCGTCCGACGCGCGGCCCTGGTCGCGCCACAGGATCGAGGCGGCGCCCTCCGGCGAGATCACCCCGTAGATCGCGTGCTCCAGCATCAGCACCCGGTTGGCGGTGGCGAGCGCGATCGCGCCGCCCGAGCCGCCCTCCCCGATCACCACGGCGACGTTGGGCACGCCGAGCGCGAGGCAGGCCTCAGTCGAGCGGGCGATGGCCTCGGCCTGGCCGCGCTCCTCCGCCTCGATGCCCGGATAGGCGCCGGCGGTGTCCACGAAGGCGAGGACCGGCAGACCGAACCGGTCGGCGGTCTCCATGAGCCGGACCGCCTTGCGGTAGCCCTCGGGCCGGGCCATCCCGAAATTGTGGCGCAGCCGCGCCTCGGTCGTCGCGCCCTTCTCCTGGCCGAGCACCAGGACCGGCCGGCCGCGGAACCGGCCGAACCCGCCCAGGATCGCCTCGTCCTCGCCGAAGCTGCGGTCGCCGGCCAGCGGCGTGAACTCGGTGATGAGCCCGTCGCGATAGTCCACGAAGTGCGGCCGCTGCGGGTGGCGGGCCACCTGGGTCTTCTGCCAGGGGGTCAGATTCGCGTAGATCTCGGCGAGCGCCTGGCCGGCCTTGGCCTCGAGCCGGCCGACCTCCTCGGCGATGGAGACCGCGCCGTCGCGCGCGCTCACGGCGCGCAGCTCCTCGAGCTTGGCCTCCAGCTCGGCCACCGGCTTCTCGAAGTCGAGGTAGGTGCGCGTCACCGCCATCGTATCACAGGTCTTCCCGGGGTCCGCCGCGCGAGAGGCGGCGGGCGCGAGGTGTTGGCGATGGCGGGGATGGTGTCAACCGGCGGCGTGGCGGAAGCGCCCCGGGTCCGGGCCGGTGAGGGCCGCGTCAGGCCGCGTCCAGCGCCTCCCGGGCGATCCGGCGGCAATGCTCCAGGTAGCCGCGCTGGTGCGCGCCCATCAGGTCGGTGACCACCGACCAGAGCCAGCCGGGGGCGTCGGGGCCCGGGCCCGGCGCCCGCACGGCGTCGATCCAGGCCCGGCGGTCGGCCGCGCCCATCTGGCGGCCGTGGGCCCGGCCCAGGATGGCGGCGAGGTGCCGGGAGACGCGGACCGCCTCGCCGCGGGAGAACTGCTCGGCGTCGATCTTGAGATCCTGCGGCAGCAGCTCGCGGACCGTGACGGGCGTGCCGCCGATGTGGCCGGCGACCATCCGGTCGCCGAGGTTGGGCGACAGCGCCCGCGCGCCCGCGACGACGCGTTCGGCGTGGTCCGACGGCACCGCGATCCCGGCGGCGGCCGGCGCGAGGTGCGGCACCGCCTCCTTGACGTCGAGCAGGGCGAGGTTCGGGCGGTCGCCGCCCAGCACCTCCACCAGGGCGGCGTAGCGCAGGCGCCCGAGGGAGCTGCAGCCCTTGATCCAGTAGGCGGCGTCGAGCAGCCGGATCTCGGCGTCGTCGGCCGCGCTGCCGAGCGCCAGGACGAGGCGGCGGATCTCCGGGTCGCGGATCAGCGCCGTCAGCGCGTCCTGCTCGTCGGCGTCGAGGTCGAAGAACCGGCTGCCCCGCGGGAGCCGGGCGGCCTTGCCCTTCAGGCGCTCGCGCGAGAGGTGGCGCCAGCGCCGGCCGAGCGCCCGCCGCTTCGTCGTGACGACGATCTCGGACGGGTCGACGCCCCGCTCGGCCCCCTCGGGATCGGCGATCCCGTCGGCGTAGCCGTCCGCCATGGCGTCCATCATCCGGGCGGTGACGATGCCCGGCAGGGTCGCGTTGAGCGCCGCGGTGACCAGGGAGAGCGCGAGCCGGACGAGGTCGAAGGCCGGGTTCGCCACCACGGTCTGGTCGAGGTCGCGGATCTGGATGTCGATCCCGCCGTCCGGGCCGGCGAGCGCGCCGAGATTGCCGAGATGCGCGTCGCCGCAGATCCAGACGGGCGGCCCCTCGGGCAGGGTGCCGGCCGGCATCCCGGCGAGCAGCTCGTAGAACCGCGCCGTGCTGCCGCGGACGTAGGCGTGCGGCGAGGACGCGATCTTGCACAGGCGGCGGTGGTTCAGCACGCTCGCGTCGCGGCCGGATCGTGCCGGTACCTGCATGTCCATGGGTTCGGTCCCGCGCGCCGCTGCGCCGGCCTCGACGGGCCGGCCGAATCCGATAACACGGCGAGGCCGGCCTTTTCATCCGCGCGCGCGGGCGCGCGTATTGACGCGGGGACGCCTGTCAGGCCGCCTGTCAGGCCGCCTGTCAGGCCGCCTGTCAGGCCGCCTGCGACTCGACCCGGTTCCGGCCCGCCGCCTTGGCCCGGTAGAGGGCGAGGTCGGCCCGGCGGAGCATGTCGGCGGGGCCGAGATCCTCGCCGCGGCGCACGGCGACGCCGATCGAGACCGTCACCGACACGGTCCGGGTCGCCCCCTGCACGGTGAACGGCACCGCCTCGACGCGCTCGCGGATGCGCTCGGCGATGCCCTGCGCCTCGACGAGGCCCGCCTCCGGCAGGATCACCACCACCTCCTCGCCGCCGTAGCGCGCCACGATGTCGATCGGCCGCGTGTGCTGGCGGACCCGCTCGGCGAAGCCGCGCAGCACCTCGTCGCCGGCCTCGTGGCCGAAGCTGTCGTTGATCCCCTTGAAGTGATCGATGTCGAGGATCAGCGCGGCGAGGCTCGCCCGGCGGGCGGCCTCGTCGCCGAACAGGGTACCGAGGTGGCTGTCGAGGTAGCGCCGGTTGTGCAGGCCGGTGAGCGCGTCGGTCACGGCCATCTGCAGGGAGGCCTGCATCGCCCCCCGGAGCGCGTCGGTGAAGCGCTTGCGCTTCACCTGGGTGCGGACCCGGGCCATCAGCTCGTTGCGGTCGACCGGCCGCATCAGGAAGTCGTGCACGCCGAAATCGAGCCCGCGGACCACCCGGGCGCGGTCGTACTCCTCGGCGAGCATGATCAGCGGCATCGCCCGGGTCCGGTCGAGGGACCGGAGCTGGCTGCACAGGCGCAGGCCGTCGAAGCCGGTGAGGTCGAGGCTCACGAGGGCGAGGTCGAAGGACTCCTCGGCGGCGAGGCGCAGGGCCTCCTGCGGGTCGGGCTCGACCGTGACCACGTGGTGCTGGCGCAGGGCCCCGGCGAGGCGCTCGGCCGAGCCGGGCCGGTCCTCGATCAGCAGGATCCGGGCGTCGAGGCCGGTCTCGGCGGTGGCGAGCGCCAGGGGATCGCCGATCCCGAACTCCCGGGAGGCGAGCGCGCGCTGGCGCAGCTCGTCCGTCACGGCCTTGAGCCGCACGAGGCTGCGCACCCGGGTGAACAGGGCGGTGTCGTCCACCGGCTTGGTCAGGAAGTCGTCGGCCCCGGCGTCGAGGCCGCGCAGGCGGTCCGCGGGCTGGTCGAGGGCCGTGACCATCACCACCGGGATGTGGGCCGTGAGCGGGTTGTTCTTGAGGTGCCGGCAGACCTCGAACCCGTCCATGCCGGGCATCATCACGTCGAGCAGGACGAGGTCGCAGAGGCCCTTCTCGCAGATCGCGATCGCGTCCCGGCCGTTCATGGCCGCGAGCGTGTCGAAATATTCCAGGCCGAGCTTCGTCTCCAGAAGCCTGACGTTCGGGAACAGATCGTCGACGATCAGGACACGGGCCGACATGGTTCCTCGTGCGGGCGCGGGTGAGCGGCCCGGACCGGGCGCCGTGTGCCGTGGGGGCGCGCCGCCGGTCGGCCGCCGGGGCCGGGGCGGACACGACGGGACGGACGGTTGAACCGGTCACCCGGCCCGGCGCGGCCGGGGGTCCGGTTCAACGGCACGCCTCGCCGGCGTCAACGCGGTTCAAGATAGGCCCGAACCGTTGCCAAAAACTTCGCGACCGAGATCGGCTTCGACAGGTAGGCCTCGCAGCCGCCCTCGCGGATCCGCTCCTCGTCGCCCTTCATGGCGAAGGCCGTGATGGCGATCACCGGGATGCTCTTGAGGTCGTCGTCCTCCTTGAGCCACTTCGTCACCTCGAGGCCGGAGACCTCGGGGAGCTGGATGTCCATGAGGATCAGGTCGGGGTGATGGGCGCGCGCCAGCTCGATCGCCTCGATGCCGTGGGCGGTCTTGAGCGTCGCGTAGCCGTTCGCCTCCAGGAGATCGTTGAACAGCTTCATGTTCAACTCGTTGTCCTCGACGATCAGCACCGTCTTCTTCATGATCCGTTGTCCCGGTGCGCGCCGATCATGATTAGCGGGCCGTGAAGCCCCTCCGTCACCTTTGTAGCGTTCACATGTTGATGAATGGCAAACCTCTTCAAGGGCATGAGTCGGCCGAACGGCTCGCCCTGGACGTTCTGTTGTGGATCGCTGGGGACGACGACCGTCTCCTGCCCTTCCTGGCGGCGAGCGGCCTGAGCCCCGACACGCTCCGCGCGAGCGCCCGGGAGCCGGCCTTCCTGGTCGGCGTCCTCGACCATGTCATGGGCGACGAGAACGTGCTGGTCGCCTGCGCGAACGGCCTCGGGATCAAGCCGGAGCGGATCGCCGCGGCCTGGCAGGCGCTCTCGCCGCGGCCGGACGACGCATGGGCGTGAGGCGGGGCCTCAGGGCGTGCAGCCCTTGCCCGCCTCCCTGTCGGCCCGCCCCGCCTTGGCGTCGATGTCGAGGGCGGTCATGTCGCCCAGGATGGCGAAGTCGCCGTAATCGAGCTTGAGCGCGCCGCTGACGCCGTTCTCGTAGAGGTCGAAGCCGAGGGTGTAGATCGGCGTCCGCTCCCCGGCGCCCTCGGTGTAGTAGCTGAGGCGGACCGGCCAGCGCGGCATGGTGGCCAGCGACCCGTCGCGCAGGGGCTTGTCGCGGGTCGAGCCGGAGGCCGGGGCCGGGCCGGTCGCGGCGTGGCCGATCACCGCGAAGGTGTCGTAGACCTTCCGGCCGTCGTCCGAGCCGTCGAAGACCTTGACCGCGAGGGTCGACTGGCCGGCCCGCGCCGCCTCGATCAGGCGGCGCATGTGCTCGCTCGGGAACAGGACCGGCCCCTCCACGGTGAACGGCTTGGGGCCGCCCTTCAGCTTCACCGTCAGGGCGTCGCCCTGCTCGGAGGCGGTCCCGTCCACGGGGGCGGCGGGCTTGTTGTTGGTGAGCGTCGTCGTCTTGAACCGGAACTCGCGCCCCTGCCCGCCCTCGAAGGTGGTGCTGCGCATGTCGGACAGGCGCGCGCCGGTCTCGCCGGAGGACAGCTCCGTCACCTGGCGGGTCTGCATCGTGTAGCCGCGGCAGGCGTCGCCCCGGAAGTCGATGACGATGCGCCCGCGGGCGCTCTCCACCGAGCGGGTGCCGCCGCCCTCGGCCAGCGACAGGTCGTAGACCGCGCGGTGGTTGGCGAGCACGATCTCGGGCGCCGGCGGCTTGGCCTCCGGTTCGGGCGCGGCGGGCGGGGCCGCGCGGGCGGGCCCGGCGCAGACGAGAAGGCCGGCCGTCAGCAGTGGGAAGAGGCGCAGGCGCATGGACAACCCCGGTTCGGTCCGCCGCAGATAGCAGGCTCAGGGAATCGGGCAATGCTTGGGCCGCCCCGGCGACGCGCCGGCCGGCCTACCGGTAGCCCTCGGCCTGGAGAGCGAACAGCTCGGCGTAGCGGCCGCCCCGCGCCATGAGGGCGGCGTGGCTGCCCTCCTCCAGGACCCGGCCGCCCTCCAGGACGAGGATGCGGTCGGCCATGCGCACGGTGGAGAAGCGGTGCGAGATCAGCACCGTCGTCCGCCCGGCCGACAGTTCCCGGAACCGGGCGAAGACGTCGTGCTCGGCCCGGGCGTCGAGGGCGGCGGTCGGCTCGTCCAGGATCAGGATCTCGGCCTCGCGCATGTAGGCCCGGGACAGCGCGACCTTCTGCCACTCGCCCCCGGAGAGGTCGAGGCCGCCGGCGAAGCGCTTGCCCAGCGGCTGGGCGTAGCCCGCGGGCAGGCGCTCGATCACCGGGGCCGCGAGCCCCCTTGCCGCCGCGGCCGCGATGCGGTCCGCGTCGTCGGCGGCCGCGATCCGGCCGACCGCGACGTTCTCCCCGGCGGTGAGGTCGAAGCGGACGAAGTCCTGGAAGATCGCCCCGATCCGCGCCCGCAGGTCGTCGAGGTCGTAGGCGGCCAGCGGCACGCCGTCGAGGAGCACGCGGCCCTCGTGCGGGTCGTACAGCCGGGTCATCAGCTTGACGATCGTGGTCTTGCCGGCGCCGTTGCCGCCGACCAGCGCCACCGTCTCCCCGGCCCGGACGGCGAAGGAGAGGTCGCGCAGCGCCCAGACCTGCGTGCCCGGGTAGCGGTAGCCGACCCCCTCGAAGACCAGCCCCGCGCGGATCGGGCTCGGCACTGGCGCGGGCCGCGCGGGCGAGCGGATCTGCGGCCGGATCGCGAAGAAGGCGTAGAAATCCTCGAGGTACTGCGCCTGGCCGGTGATCTGGGTCAGCCCGAGGAGCAGCCCCTCCAGGCCGCCGCGCAGCCGCTGGAACGCGCCGGCCAGGAAGGCGAGGTCGCCCACCGAGAAGGCGCCCGCCACCGTGCGCCAGACGATCACCGCGTAGGCGGCGTAGTAGGCGAGCGTCCCGAGGCTCGCGAAGGCGAAGCCCCAGCCGGCCCGGGCGACCGCGAGGCCGCGGTTCTCGGCGAGCAGCCGCCCCGCCACCGCGGCGTAGAGCCCGGTGAGGTAGCCCGCGAGGCCGAAGAGCTTGATCTCCTTGGCGGTCTCGACGCTGGCGCCGAGGTAGCGCAGGTAGTCGATCCGCCGCCGCTCGGGGCTGCGGATCCAGGCGAGGCGGTAGCCGGCCTTGGTGAAGTGCCACTCGTTGAGCACCGCCGGGACCAGGGCGGCGGCGATCAGCACGACGAGCCAGGGCGTGAAGGCCGCGACCCCGACCGCCAGGGTCGCGAGGGTGAGCAGGCCCTGGAGCTGGCCGAACACCGTGCCGATGAGGCCGGTGCGGCCGCTGACCTGCCGGCGGGCCCGCTCCAGCCGGTCCTGCTGGGCGCTGTCCTCGAACTGCGCGAGGTCGAGCTCGGCGGCGTGCGCCATCAGCCGCAGGGAGGCCGCGTTGGCGTAGAGGTCGCCGATCAGGGTCTCGACGAGGCTCGAGAGCCGGCCGGTCAGGTCCGAGAGCAGGGCGAGGCCGAACTCGGCGGCGACGAGGCCGGCGAGCCGCGCCCGGCCGGGATCGGCGAGCCACGAAGCGAGCCCCGCCTCCGGCGCCGGCCGGGCGTGCTCGGCCACGATCCCGTCGAGGATCAGCTTGGCGAGGTAGAGGGTCAGGACCGGCAGACAGGCCGCCACGAGGCGCAGCGACAGGCTCGCCGCCAGCAGGCGCGGGCTCGCGGCGGCGATCTCCCGGAACAGGGTCGGCAGGTAGCGCAGAGCGCCGACACGCGCGCCCAGGTGCGCGCCCAGGCGCTTGCCGAGTCGCTCACCCAGCCGCCGACGCAGTCCCGCCCTCGGCCGCGGTGCGGGCCCGCTCATACCCTGGGGATGACCAGCCGGGTTTCGGGCGTGGATTGGACGACGTGCAAGGATATCATTAACTGTAGATGCACATAGTTTTAATCCTCGTCGAGTGGTGCGTGCTCAGCGGTCCTGCAATCCTCAGAGTTTCGGTTCTCCTCATCATTGCCGGCATCCTCGCGGCGGTGGTGCAGGCCCTGCTGCCGAGCCCCGCACCCGGACCGGCGATTCCGCCCGCGTCCGCTCCGGAAACACCGGCGGCCCCCCAGCCCTCGGCGACGGTCCGGCGCGTCGAGCCGCCTCCTGCGGCTCCCGCGGCGCCGCCCGCCCCGGCCGCTCCGTCCGCCCCGCCCGCGGCGGTCGAGCCCGCCCCCGCCCCGTCCGGCGGCGCTCCGGCGCCGACGCAGATGCCCTCCGACGCGACGGCCTTCCCCGCCGAGCCGCTCCCGCGGGAGGCGCAGCCCGAGCCGTCGGCGCAGGAGGCGGCCGGTCAGGCCGAGGTCGACCGGGCGGAGGACAGCGCCGGTCCCCGGGCCCTGGCCATCCTCGATCTCAACACCGCCTCGGTGGCGGATCTCAATCACCTGCGCGGCGGCGGCGCCATCGGCCGGGCGATCGTCGCCAAGCGGCCCTACACGTCGGTGGAGCAGCTGCTGTCGAAGCGCGTGCTCAGCCGGCCGGTCTACGAGAAGATCAAGGATCAGGTGACCGTGCGGTGAGCGGCCGCGGCCCCGCGACCCGCTCCGGCCCGCTCCGCCTTGCGGCGTCCGAGGATATAAACTAGCGCTGTGCGGGATATCCCAGGGGTCCGCGCATGCCGCTCTACGTCAAGGATCCGCAGGTCGACGCCCTCGCGGCCGAGCTCATGACGCTGCTGGGCACGAGCAAGACCGACGCGGTGCGCCGCGCGCTTCAGAACGAGATCGCCCGCCAGACGAACCGGCCTGATCTCGTCGAGCGGACGGCCGACTTCGTCCGTGCCCTGCACGAGCGTGCCGGTCCGGACCGGAAGCCCGCCGACGCGGCGTTCATCGACGGTCTGTACGAGCGCACCTGAGGCGGGACCCGATGTTCGTGGATGCGTCGGCCCTCACGGCGATCCTCACCGACGAGACGGATGCGGCCGCCCTGGCGGCCCGGCTTCAGCGGGCGCTGCGCCGCGTGACGTCGCCCCTGGCGGTCTGGGAAACCGGCGTGGCCGTGGCGCGCCACCTCGATCTCCCGGTCCCGGCCGCCCGCGAGGCGGTGCACGCCTATCTCGACCTCGCCGGCATCGAGATCCTGGCCGTCCCGCCGGAGGCCGAAGCGGGCGCGCTGGACGCCTACGACCGCTTCGGCAAGGGCCGGCACCCGGCCGGCCTGAACTTCGGCGACTGCTTCGCCTACGCCTGTGCCCGCGCCCACGGCGTCCCGCTGCTCCACAAGGGCAACGACTTCCCGCTCACGGACATCGAGACCGCCTGAGGCCGACGGTCCGCGCGCGGGACAGGCGGGGCGCGGCGGGCGGAGGACCGCTGCCGCGCGCCCTCAGATCTTCGTGCCGAAGATCTCGGCCACCTGCGGGATGTCCTTGTCGCCGCGGCCCGACATGTTGAGCACCATGAGGTGCTCGGCCGGGCGCTGCGGCGCGAGCTCCAGGATCTTGGACAGGGCGTGGGCCGGCTCCAGGGCGGGGATGATCCCCTCCAGCATCGAGCAGAGCTTGAACGCCTCCAGGGTCTCGGAATCGGTCGCCGACAGGTAGGTGACCCGGCCCATCTCGTGCAGCCACGCGTGCTCGGGGCCGATGCCCGGATAGTCGAGGCCCGCCGAGATCGAGTGCGCGTCGGCGATCTGGCCGTCCCCGTCCATCAGCAGGTAGGTGCGGTTGCCGTGCAGCACGCCCGGCTTGCCGCCGGTGAGTGAGGCCGCGTGCAGGCCCGACTGGACGCCGTGGCCCGCGGCCTCGACGCCGAAGATCTCGACCTCGCGGTCGTCCAGGAACGGGTGGAACAGCCCCATGGCGTTCGAGCCGCCGCCGATGCAGGCGACGAGGGAATCCGGGATCCGGCCCTCCTGGGCGATCATCTGCTCGCGGGTCTCGCGGCCGATCACCGACTGGAAGTCGCGGACCATGGCCGGGTACGGGTGCGGGCCCGCCACCGTGCCGATGCAGTAGAACGTGTCGGCGACGTTGGTGACCCAGTCGCGCAGCGCCTCGTTCATGGCGTCCTTGAGGGTCTTGGTGCCGGATTCCACCGGGATCACCTCGGCGCCGAGCATCTTCATGCGGAAGACGTTGGGCGCCTGCCGGGCGACGTCGACCGCGCCCATGTAGACGACGCACTTGAGGCCGAAGCGCGCGCAGAGCGTGGCGGTGGCGACGCCGTGCTGGCCGGCGCCGGTCTCGGCGATGATCCGCGGCTTGCCCATGCGGCGGGCCAGCAGGATCTGGCCCAGCACGTTGTTCACCTTGTGGGAGCCGGTATGGTTCAGCTCCTCGCGCTTGAAATAGACCTTGGCGCCCTGCCCCGCCGGCGCCTTGGCGCGCAGGTGCTCGGTGAGGCGCTCGGCGTAGTAGAGCGGGCTCGGCCGGCCGATATAGTGGGTGCCGTAGCTCTCCATCTCGGCCTGGAAGGTCGGGTCCTGCTTGGCCGCGTCGTAGGCTGCCTCCAGCTCGAGGATCAGCGGCATCAGCGTCTCGGCGACGAAGCGGCCGCCGAAGATGCCGAAGCGGCCGCGCTCGTCGGGGCCGGTGCGGAAGGAGTTGGGCTCGGGGGCGATGGTCACGGGACGGATCCTGCGCGCGCGTGTCGATCTGTTGCCGGGTGCCTAGACCCATGTCGCCGTCACCGCAATGCGGCCAGCCGCGCGCGTAACCGGATCGGGCGCCGGCGCGAACGGGCTGTCAGCATCCGGCAGGAGGTTGACCATGGCTCTTCGCGACACGTTCCGCACCCTCTCCCGCCCGGTCCTCGGGGCGAGTCTCGGGCTCGGCCTCGCGGCTGCCGTCCTGCTCCCCCGGCTTCCGGCCTTCGCCGAGGAGGCGCCCCGGCGCCTGCCGGAGGCCGTGACCCGCTCCGCCGAGCCGCCGGGGCCGCGCGTGGCCGTCTTCGCCGGCGGCTGCTTCTGGGGCGTGCAGGGGGTGTTCCAGCACGTGCGCGGGGTGAGCGGCGCGGTGTCGGGCTACGCCGGCGGCACCCGCGCGGAGGCCGATTACCGCACCGTGAGCGGCGGCGGGACCGGCCACGCCGAGGCCGTGTCGGTCACCTACGACCCGTCGGTCATCCGCTACGACGAGCTGCTGCGGATCTTCTTCTCGGTGGCCCTCGACCCGACCCAGGTGGATCGCCAGGGACCCGATGCCGGGCGCCAGTACCGCTCGGCCCTGTTCCCGCAGGACGCCGACCAGGCGCGGGTGGCCGGGGCCTACATCGCCCAGCTCGACGCGGCCCAGGCCTACGCGCGGCCGGTCGCCACCCGGATCGAGCCGGGCGCCGCGTTCTACCCGGCGGAAGGCTACCACCAGGACTTCATGGCCCTGCACCCCGGCCACCCGTACATCGCCGCCAACGACGCGCCGAAGCTCGAGGCGCTGCGGACCCTGTTCCCGGAGCGGACGGCCGCGCAGCCGGTGCTGGTCAACCGCCCGCCGGCTTGAGCGCTCCCCGTCATCGCGAGCGCAGCGAAGCGACCCAGGGCAGCGCGACATCCCCCACAGCTTAGAGCCCCCCTGGATTGCTTCGCTGCGCTCGCAAAGACGGCGCTGAGGGACCTAGTCCGTGTGAGGGTCGGTCCGCCGCCTTCCCTATTCCTCCGGCGGGCGCGGCCGGCCGAAATCCGGGGCCGCGGTCTCCTGGCCCTGCGCCACGATGCTGCGCCGGATCGCCCGGGTGCGGGTGAACATCGCGTGGAGCGCGTCGCCGTCGCCCCAGCGCACCGCCTTGGCGAGCGCCGACAGGTCCTCGTTGAACCGGCCGAGCATCTCCAGCACCGCCTCGCGGTTGTTGAGGAAGATGTCCCGCCACATGGTCGGGTCCGACGCCGCGATGCGGGTGAAGTCGCGGAACCCGCTCGCCGAGAACTTGATCACCTCGGACTGCGTCGCCGCCTCGAGGTCGGCCGCGGTGCCGACGATGTTGTAGGCGATCAGGTGCGGCAGGTGGCTGGTGATGGCGAGCACGTGGTCGTGGTGCTCGGCGCTCATCGTCTCGACGTCGGCGCCCATCCCCGCCCACAGGGCGCGGACGGTCTCGATCGCCGCCGGATCGGTGCCCTCGGGCGGGGTCAGGATGCACCAGCGGCCCTGGAACAGGGTCGCGAAGCCCGCGTCCGGCCCCGAGAACTCGGTCCCGGCGATCGGGTGCCCGGGGACCAGCGCGACGCCCTCGGGCAGGTGCGGCCGGACCGCCGCCACCACGGCGCCCTTCACCGAGCCGACATCCGACACGATCGCGCCGGGCTTGAGATGCGGCGCCATCTCGGCCGCCGCCGCCCCGATCGCGCCCACCGGCACGCACAGGATGACGAGGTCGGTGCCGGCGGCGCCCTCCGCCGGGTCGCCCGTGACGACGTCGGCGATGCCGAGCTCGCGCACCCGGGCGCGCACGGCCGCGTCGCGGTCCACCGCCACGATGGTCCGGGCGAGGCCGTAGCGGCGCGCCGCCCGGGCGATCGAGGAGCCGATCAGCCCGAGGCCGACGATGGCGAGGCGGCCGACGGCGGGCGCCTCGGCCTTGAGCGGCTCAGCCATGCCGGCCCCGCACGAAGTCGCCGAGCGCGGCCAGGAAGGCTTCGTTCGCCTCGGCGCCCGCCACCGTCACCCGCAGGGCGTTGGGCAGGCCGTAGGCGGTGACCCGCCGGGTGATGAGGCCGCGCTCGGTCAGGAACGCGTCCGCGTCCTCCGCCGAGCGGCCCGGCGCGTCGGGGAAGTGGATCAGCAGGAAGTTCGCGACGCTCGGCGTGACCTCCAGGCCGAGCGCGCGGGCCCCCTCGGTGAGCTTCGGCAGCCACTCGGCATTGTGGGCGGCGGCGGCGGCCATGTGCGCCTCGTCGGCGATGGCGGCCGAGCCCGCGGCGATCGCCGGGCCCGAGACGTTGAACGGGCCCCGGATCCGGTTGACCGCGTCCGCCACGTGCGCCGGCGCGACCATCCAGCCGATCCGCACGGAGGCGAGGCCGTGGATCTTCGAGAAGGTGCGGGTCATCACGACGTTCTCGGCCTCGAGGGCCAGCTCGAGCCCGGCCGAGTAGTCGTTCGCGCGGACGTACTCGGCGTAGGCGCCGTCGATCACCAGCAGCACGTGCGGCGGCAGGCCGGCGTGGAGGCGGCGGATCTCGTCGAAGGGCAGGTAGGTGCCGGTCGGGTTGTTGGGGTTCGTGACGTAGACGATCCGGGTCCGGTCGGTGACCCGGGCCAGGATCGCGTCGACGTCGACGGTGAGGTCGCGCTCGGGCGCGACCACCGGCTCGCCGCCCGAGGCCAGGATGGCGATCCGGTAGACCAGGAATCCGTGCTCCGAGTAGATCCCCTCGGTGCCTGGCCCGCCATACGCGTAGGCCAGCAGCGACAGGAGCTCGTCCGAGCCCGCGCCGCAGACGATCCGCTCGGGATCGAGCCCGTAGCGCCGGGCGATGGCGGTGCGCAGCACCGTGGCGCGCCCGTCCGGGTAGGTCTCGAGCTTGGCGGTCGCCGCGTGGAGGGCGGCCAGCGCCGCCGGGCTCGGGCCGAGGGGCGTCTCGTTGGAGGACAGCTTGTAGACCTTGCCGCCCCCGGGCCGCCCGCTCTTGCCGGGTACGTAGGTGTCGATCGCCAGGACGCCGGGACGCGGTTCCGGACGGGCGGGTCGGGGGGCGGACATTGCGGTGCGACTCGGGATGCGCGGGGTTCGGTCGGTTCCGCGCCCGTCTACAGCATTTCCTCGGCCGGTGAACCCGGGGCCGACTCCGGAGGTGCCGGCCCGACCGTGCCGGGGCGACTTGTCCGGCCCCACGGAGTCGTGCCTGTATGCCGGCGCTCCGCCGACAGGCGCCCACCACGAAGGATCCCCGCATGCCCCTCGAACGCTACCTGGACGGCGGCGCCCACATCCTCCCCGCCGACGACTCGCTGATCCGCTTCGCCATGACGAACGGCCAGCGGGTGATCGCGGTCGAGGTCCCGGTTCCCGTGCTGCGCCAGCAGTTCGGCGGCGCCGACCTCGCCCCCCTGGAGCTGTTCGCCCGCAATCAGGCGGTGATCGAGGCCGCGGCGAGCCAGGCCTACGACCGGACCGAGACCCCCAACGACCTCCTCGATCTGGGCCCGGAGGATTTCGACACCCGGCCGGCCTCGGCCAGGACCTGATCGGCGGGACTTCATCGGCGGGACTTCAACCAGCGCGATCCATCCGGGGCGCCGCGGCAAATCGGCGACGCGCAAATGCCGCGGGGCACTCGCCACGTTTCGGCCTGTTGAACCGGGAGAACAGGGGCGCGTCGGGCGTGCCCCGACCCGCAACCCCTGGATGGATCGACGATGCCCGGTGACCTGATCCCCTGCAGCCTCTTCCTGATCGGGATCCTCGTTTCGGTCGCCGCGGATTGCCGCCTGCGGCGCGCCGAGGCGGCGCCCTGGGCCAACGGCTGCATCACGGCCGCCGGCGCCGCCCTGGTCTTCGCGGCCTGCGCGACCGCCATGCGCTGAGGCGCCGGCTGAGGCGTCGGCGAGGAACCGTCAGACACCGGACGGACTTTCCCAGCGGCAACCGGGGGCGCGCCGAGACGCGCGGCGCCCCCGGTCGCGCGGCTGTCCGGGCGAGGTTCCCATGGTTTCGATGCAGGCCCTGATCGGCTGCGGTCTCGTGCTCACCGGCATGCTGATCGAGAGCGCGGCGAGCCGGCACTGGCGGGCGGGCGTCCGTGCGGACCGTCTGGATGCCCGGGCCGCCCTCGCGCTCGGCCTGCCCGCCCTGGGGCTCGCCGTGATGGCCGCCCCGATCGCGTGAGCGACCCGGCCGGGCCTGACCGTCCGGCCCGCCCGCGTTGACGCTCGGCCCCCCGCGCATTACCTCGGCGGGGCTGGCCGCGTCGGGCGAGTGCGGCGCGTCAGGCGATCCCGTGCTCTCCCGGTTCGGATCCGAACCGATACACGGTCGTCAAGACCCGCCATGGACACCCAAACGGACACGGCCCTGAGGCCGGACCCGATCGACGAGCCGGCGCGGCGCGCGTCCGAGCGCTCGCAGGCGCTCGACCCGCGGAGCCCGGTGGCGCGCTTCGACGCCGACACGCCCCTGCTCACCGACGCGGGCGTCGAGCTCGCGCCCTTCCAGATCGCCTACCAGACCGCCGGCACGCTCAACGCCGCGCGCTCGAACGCGGTCCTGATCTGCCACGCGCTCACCGGCGACCAGTACTTCGCCCACACCCACCCGGTGACCGGCAAGCCCGGCTGGTGGGAGACGCTGGTCGGCCCCGGCAAGCCGATCGACACGGACCGCTACTTCGTCGTCTGCTCGAACGTCATCGGCTCGTGCATGGGCTCCACCGGCCCGGCCTCGATCGACCCGGCGACGGGGCGGCCCTACGGGCTGAACTTCCCGCTGGTGACGATCCGCGACATGGTCCGGGCCCAGGCAATGCTGCTGGAGCATCTCGGCATCCGGGACCTGTTCCTGTGCATCGGCGGCTCGATGGGCGGGATGCAGGTGCTGCAATGGGCGGCGCTCTATCCCGAGCGCGTCTTCGCCGCGATGCCGATCGCCACCGGCGCCCGCCACTCGGCGCAGAACATCGCCTTCCACGAGGTCGGCCGGCAGGCGATCATGGCCGACCCCGCCTGGGCGGACGGGCGCTACCTCGAGGCGGGCACCCGGCCCGCCAAGGGGCTCGGCGTCGCCCGGATGGGCGCGCACATCACCTACCTGTCCGAGCCGGCGCTGCACCGGAAGTTCGGCCGGCGCTTCCAGGGCGGCACGGCGCCGACCTTCTCGTTCAACGCCGATTTCCAGATCGAGAGCTACCTGCGCCACCAAGGCCTGAGCTTCGTCGAGCGCTTCGACGCCAACGCCTACCTCTACCTGACCCGGGCGATGGACTATTTCGACCTCGCCGAGGACCACGACGGCGTGCTCGCCAACGCCTTCCGGGGCACCAAGACCCGCTTCTGCGTGATCTCGTTCACCTCGGACTGGCTGTTCCCGACCCGCGACTCCCGGGCGATCGTCCACGCGCTCAACGCCGCCGCGGCGCCGGTGGCCTTCGTGGAGGTCGAGAGCGACAAGGGCCACGACGCCTTCCTGCTCGACGAGCCGGCGATGTTCTCCGCGGCCCGCGGCTTCATCGACGCCGCCGCCCGGGCGCGCGGGCTGTGACGCGGATGGCGAGCGGCGGGCCCGGCAAGATGACCTTCGGCAAGCTGCCCCTGGGCAAGATCTCTTTGGGTAAGATCGCCTCGGGCAAGGTCCGCCACGGCGCCCCCTGGGAGGGCGCGGACGCCCTGCCCCACGCGGCCGAGGGCGGCGGCGCCCGCGTCGACCACCTCGTCGTGCTCGGCCTCGTCCCGGCCGGCGCCCGGGTGCTCGACATCGGCTGCGGCGACGGCTCGCTGCTGGCGCTGCTGCGCGACCGCCGCGGCATCGACGGGCGCGGGATCGAGCTGTCCCGCGAGGGCGTGAACGCCTGCCTCGCCCGGGGCCTGTCGGTGATCCAGGGCGACGCCGACACCGACCTCGCCAACTACCCGGACGGCGCCTTCGACGTCGTGGTCCTGTCCCAGACCATCCAGGCGACCCGCAATCCCCGGGTGGTGCTGGAGCACCTGCTGCGCATCGGCCGGCAGGTGATCATCTCGTTCCCGAATTTCGGGCACTGGCGGGTGCGCTCCGAGCTGGCCTTCCGCGGGCGGATGCCGGTCACCGAGATCATGCCGGACGCGTGGTGGGAGACGCCCAACATCCACCACTGCACGATCCGCGACTTCGTCGGTCTCTGCCGCCTGATCGGCGCGCGGATCGAGCACGCCACGGCGCTGGACGCCCGCGGCCGGCCGATGCGGTTCTCCATGCCCTGGTGGGTCTGGAACCTGTTCGGCGCGCAGGGCGTGTTCCTGCTCCGGCGCGAGGATGCCGGGCCCTAGCGCCGCTCCCGAGCAAGGCGAGGCGGTGGCGCGTCGAGCCCGTGCCGGACGAGGCGCGGGTCCCCTCTCCCGTGCGGGAGAGGGACAGGGTGAGGGATCAGCTCCGTCCGGACGAGGCACACCCCCGTCGCGCCGTGATGGCTCGCTCGACCTCGAAGCGTCTTGTCCCTCACCCCAACCCTCTCCCGCACGGGAGAGGGGGCGGGGCGCGGATGTCTCGACCGGGGTCGTCGTCCTTCCCAACCGTTGCAACACGATCGGAAGCGGCCCCGGCATCGCGCCGCTGTTGTCCGGCGCTCGAGGGTCGCCGCGCGGCGCTGTCTCTCCCGGGCGCACCCGCGGCGCCCCGGCCCGGCGATTCCGCAATCCGTCTGAAATAGAGCAGAAACGGAGCTTGGCTATTTCTGGTCGCGTTCCCGTGATCGGACCGTGATTACGGATTCGTCCGGCGTTCATCCCGAGACGTGCGGGTCCACGAGGGGTCGTGGACTGTGCCCGGCTGCGCGGAAGACTTGCCGCAACCGCGAATTCCAGCAGGGTCGACAGGACACGTGCGCCGCGCGATCGTTCACATCGGGATGCCCCGAACCGGCTCCACCGCGTTCCAGGAGGTGCTGGCCCGCCTGCGCCCCCGCCTCGCCGCGGCCGGGATCTGCTACCCGAACCTCGCCCCGCCGGGCGCCCCCGGCAGCGACGACGTCAACCACTACCGGCTCGGCCAGGCGCTGGACCGGCGCCGCGGCGCCGCGGAGCGCCGGGAGGCCCTCGCGCGGCTCGACGCGATCCTGGCCGCCACGCCGGCCGACACGGTCCTGCTCTCCTACGAGGATTTCTCCGTCCAGCGCCCGTTCTGGCGCGTTCCCGAGATCCTGTCCGACCTGTTCGCGCGCCGCGGCTTCGCCCTGGAGGCGGCGCTCGTGGTCAAGCCGCAGGCCGAGCAGCTGGCCTCGGCCTACGCCCTGCGGGCGCAGGTCGTCGCCGAGGGCCGCACGTTCCGCGGCTTCCTGCGTTCCGAGGGCGGGTCCCGGCGCTACGACTACGCGGACCGGCTCGAGCCCTGGCGCCGCGCCGCCGCGGGGCGCGTCACCGCCCTGCCGTACCGCGACCGGCGGTCCGACGCGCCGCTGCTGGCGCGGCTGGTCGACGGGCTCGGGCTGGGCGAGCGCCTCGCGCCGCTCCTCGGCCCGGCCGACCTCGCCTACCGTACCAACCGGAGTTCCGGGCCGGTCGCGGTCGAGGCGTCGCGCCGCCTGTACCGGCTCGGCGTGCACCGTCAGGTGACCGGGCATCGCCGGCTGCTCGGCCACGTCCTCGACGACTGGGCCTGGGCGCGGGGGCTCGACGCGGAGCGGTTCCGCGGCGGCGCCCCGGAGGGGCTGGCCCGCGTCGCGGCGCGCTACGCGGCCGGGAACGCGCGCTTCGCCGCCGCCTGCTGGGGGCAGAGCTGGGACGCGGTGATCGCGGCCGCGCCCGCCGCCCCGCCGAACGAGCTCGCCGCCGGGCCGGTCGCGCCCGAGACGGAGGCCGCGGTCGAGGCGCTGGTGCGGGCGGCGGCGGCGCGGGCCGCCTTCCGGTCCCCGCCCGCGTGGCGGCGGCGGACGGCCCACATCCTAGAGGAGTGCCGGGAGCGCCTCGGCGAGGCCGTCGGCTACCCGGTCTGGCGCGTGCCGTAGGGGCCCGCGCGTGTCGATGTCCGAGAACCGGCGGCCGCCCGCGCGGACGCCGCCCCAGGCGTGTGACTAGGCGGTGGATATGTGCGTCGTGCAGAAGATCCCGCAGACGGTTCCGGCCGGCCTCCCTCCGGGCCCCGTGACCTGGCACCCCCTCCAGGCGCGGGAGGCGCGCTGGGCGCGCCTCGGCCAGGTGCCGGTGATCGCGTGGCTGACCGGCCTGTCGGGGGCCGGGAAGTCGACGCTGGCGGCGGAGGCCGACCGGACCCTGGTGGCGGGCGGCCGGCACAGCGCCGTCCTCGACGGCGACAACCTGCGCCACGGGCTCAACGCCGACCTCGCCTTCTCGCCGGAGGACCGCGCCGAGAACGTCCGGCGCACCGCCGAGGTGGCGCGGCTGATGGCCGAGGCGGGGACGGTGGTGATCGTCTCGCTGATCTCGCCCTACCGGGCCGACCGGGCGCTGGCGCGCCGGATCGCCGGCGACATCCCGTTCCTGGAGGTGTTCGTCGACACGCCGCTGGGCCTGTGCGAGGCCCGGGACCCGAAGGGCCTCTACCGGCTGGCCCGCGCCGGCCGCATCCCGGGCTTCACCGGCATCTCGGCGCCCTACGAGGCGCCGGAGCGGCCGGACCTGACGATCGCCACCGAGGGCCGCGGCACCGCGGCCTGCGCCCGCGCCCTGAGCGCGCGGCTGATGCGGCTGAGCCGGGCGGGCGCGGGTGCGGAGCGGGGGCGGTGAGCGTGTGGTTCCCGACGCGCACACCGGGTCCTCCCAGCCATCCCCTCATCCTGAGGTGACCGCGAAGCGGGGCTCGAAGGAGGGGTCCAGCCGGCCGCGCGATCCCTGGAGCCCGCCTTCGAGGCCTGCGCTTCGCTCCGGCACCTCAGCCGGCATCTCAGGATGAGGGCGCGAATTGGGAGGCGCCTGGCTCGCCCTACCCGCCCGGCCAGCGCAGCTCCGCTCGCAGGCCGCCCAGCGCCGAGCGGCCGAAATCGAGCCGGGCGCCGGCGGCCTCGGCGACGTCGCGGGCGATGGCGATGCCGAACCCGGTGCCCGGCCGGCTCTCGTCCCAGCGCTGGCCGCGCCCGATCCCCGCGATGGCCGCGGCGCTCATGCCGGGGCCGTCATCCTCGACGGCGAGGCCCGGCTGGCCGGCGTCCGTCCCGGCTTCCGTCCCGGTGATCCGGACCCGCCGGTGCGCCCACTTCCGGGCATTGTCGAGGAGGTTGCCCAGCACCTCCATCAGCTCGCCCTCCTCGCCCGGATAGGCGAGGGTCCCGGGCACCGCCACGGCCCAGTCGAGGGACCCGCCCTCCGGCAGCCGCCGCAGGGTCGCGACGAGGCGTTCCGCCACCGGGGCGACCGGGCAGGACCGCCGCCGCAGGTCGCCCCCGGCCGCGACCCGCGCCCGGGCCAGCGCCCGCTCCACCTGCCCGCCCATGGCCCGCGCCTGCTCGGCGATCTCGGCCGCCAGCGCCGGGTCGGTCGGCCCGGTCCGGCGCGCCAGCGCGTCCAGCACCGCCAGCGGCGTCTTGAGGCCGTGGGCCATGTCGGCGGCTGCGTCGCGGGCGCGGACCAGGGCGCGCTCCTGCGCGTCGAGCAGCCGGTTGAGGTCGGTGACCAGTGGCCGGACCTCGTCGGGGAACTGCTCCGGCAGCCGCGCCCGCCGCCCGGCATGGACCGCCAGGAGCTCCGCCTGCAGCACCCGGAACGGGCCGAGCGCCCGGTGCACGAACAGGCCCATCGCCAGGGTCAGGACGACGAACAGGGCGACGAGCGCCGGGACGAGCAGGCGCAGGAAGGTGGTCCGGCTCGCCGCGAGGCCGCGCCGGTCCTCCGCCACCGCGACCCGCAGCGCGGTCTCGGCGCCCGGCGCGCCGATCTGCAGCGGCCGCACCACCGCGATGAGCCGGCCGCCGTCGGGCCCGGTCGTGTCGAGGGTCGCGGGGGCCTGCGCGCCCGCCCCGGCCGGTCCCAGGTCGAGGCTCCTGTCCCAGAGGGAGCGCGAGCGCAGCGCGCGCGATCCCGCCTCGACCTGCCAGTACAGGCCGCCGTAGGGCGTGGCGAAGCGCGGGTCCGGCAGGTCCCGGGACAGGGTCGGCGTCCCGTCCGGCGCGAGGCCCACCCGGCCGGCGATGAGCTTGGCGGTCCGGTCCAGATCGGCGACGGTGCGGGCGTCGAGCACCCGGTCGAGGATCACCGTGAGGCCGATCCCGGCGAGCACCAGCGCCAGCGCGATCAGCGCGGCCGCCGCGAGGCCGAGCCGCAGGCGGAGGGAGTCGCGCCTCACGGCCCGTCCGGTCCGGTGATCAGGTAGCCCTGGCCGCGGCGGGTCTCGATCACCCCCGGCCCGATCTTGCGGCGCAGGCGCGTCAGGAGCGCCTCCAGGGCGTTGGCCTCGCGCTCGGTCCCGACGCCGTGAAGGTGGTCGAGCAACTCGCCCGCGGGCACGACCTGCCCCGGCCGGTGCAGCAGGAAGGCCAGCAGCCGGTATTCCAGGGCGGTCAGCTCCGTGGGCCTGCCGTCGACGCTGACCGCGCGGGTGCGGGTATCGAGCTCGACCGTGCCGGCGCGCAGCACCGGCGCGGCGTGGCCGGCGGTGCGCCGCAGGATCGCCCGCAGCCGCGCGACCAGCTCCTCCATGCGGAACGGTTTGGCGAGGTAGTCGTCGGCGCCGGCGTCGATGCCCTCGACGCGCTCGCGCCAGCCGTCGCGGGCGGTGAGGATCAGGACCGGCAGGGCGATGTCGGCCGCGCGCAGGCGGCGCAGCACGCCGAGCCCGTCGAGGCGCGGCAGGCCGAGATCCAGCACCATGGCGTCGTAAGGCTCGGTCTCGGCGCGGAACCACGCCGCCTCGCCGTCCGCCACCACGTCGGCGACGTAGCCGGCCCTCTCCAGCCCCTGCCGGATGTCCGCCGCGATGCGCGGTTCGTCCTCGACGATCAGGACGCGCACGGGCCGGCCTCCTCAATCATCGTCGTCCTCGTCCAGGATCTTCAGAGTGCCGGCATCGACCTTCACGGTCCGGCGCTTCCCGTCGGGCCCGAGGATGCGCAGCTTGTACAGCCAGTGCCCGTCGTCGTGCTTGAGATCGACCGACACGACGTCGCCCGGCACCGCCGCCCGGGCCGCCGCCAGCACCGCGTCGAGGGGGCGGATCTCGCCGCTCTCCAGGGCCCGGCGGGCCCGGTCGGCATCCTCGGAGGCGTGCAGGGGCCCGCCCGCGAGGGTGGCCAGCAGGCCGAGGGCGAGAACGAGGGCGCGGCGGGGCGGGAACGGGCTCATGCGGGCGCAGGCTAGGCCGCGCCGCCTGACGGGACGCTGACAGCCGGCGTCAGGGTCGCGGGGCGGGGCTTCGGCACAAGGGCCGCCATAGCCCTTCCGGAGACCTGAGACCATGTCGCTCTACGTCGGTATCCTCCTCGCCTGCGCGGCCGGCCTGGCCGGCACCCTCCTCTGCCCGGACGACAGGAGCGGCCGCTCGCGCCTGCCGCTCCTCGCCGCGCTCCTGATCGGCGGCCTGTCCTGGCACGCCCCCGCCCGGGCCGGCGAGATCCTGCGCGGCCCCGCCCAGGTGATCGACGGCGGGACGCTGCGCGTCGGCGGAAGGCCGGTGAGCCTGTTCGGGATCGCCGCGCCGGAGGCGGACGCGACCTGCGCGGATGCCCAGGACCGGCCCTACCCGTGCGGCCGCGACGCCGCCCGGGCGCTCGCCGACCGGATCGGCGGGGCCAGCGTCGCCTGCGAGACGCGGGGCGAGGCCGGCGCGGCGCTCTGCCGGGTCGGCGAGGCGGATCTCGGGGCCTGGATGGTGGCGCAGGGCCTCGCCCTGCCCGACCGGGACCTCGCGCCGGACTACGCGCCTGCGGCGGACCGGGCCTGGGGGCGCCGCCTCGGCCTGTGGTCGGGGGTGTTCCAGGATCCCGCCGAGCGGCGGGGCCGCCGCGCCGCCGCGGGCCTGCTCGCCGCCGGGTGACGCCCCGTCCTCACGGGAACGCTCCCGGGCGCGCCCGGTTGGACCGGAGAGCCCGCCCGGGCGGCGGTGGACCCGCGGAGGCCCCATGAGGATCCTGACCCGTACCACGCTGCTCGCCGTCCTCCTCGCCGGCGCGACGGGGACCGTTCACGCCGCCGAGGGCCGGGGCAAGGCCGAGGGACGCAAGGATGCCGGCGCGCCCACGACCAGCATGGGCGCGGGCGGCCTCAGCGGCACCGGCTCCACCCGGGACGGCGCCCGCACGGGCCCGGTCGAGAGCAAGGGGCAGCCGGGCGGCGCGAAGCCGCCCTCCGCCCCGAAGGCCGGGACGGGCCGCTGATCCGCTCCGGCACCTCGGGATGAGGCGACGGGTCGGGGATTCCGCCCGGCTGGGCCGCGCTACTGCGAGCGGCGGCTGAACGAGACCGCGTAGGCCTGGACGCGGGCGTCGATCAGCGGGTCGTCCGAGACCTCGATCCCGTCGGTCAGGTTGTTCGGCATGAACAGCAGCGCCTTCTCGGCCTCGGCGCTGTCGGGCACGACCTTGCTCACCGTCACGGTGCCGAGATCGACCGTCTTCCGGTCGTCCGGCCAAGGCTTGGTGGCGTCGTTGGTCGGGTCACCCGGCTCGGCGAGCTGGGCCAGCATCCGGAACCTCGCCGGAGTCTTGGCGACCCGCGGGCCGATCTCGGCCATCAGGAAGTTCGGATCGCGCTTGGCAGCCTCTTCGGGCGGGAGGATCTCCTCGCCCTCCACCGGCACGAAGCGGAACCGGAACGGCTGCCGCTTGCCGGCGGCGTCCACCAGGATGAAGGCGTTGACGCCGTTGTAGGTCTGCCGGGCGAGGCTCGACGGGGTCCTGGCGGTCCCGCCCGCGGTGGCGGCGGCCGGGTGGGCGGCGGCGAAGCGCTCCAGCGCGGTCGGATGGGCGGCCTTCGGGCCGCTCTCGGCGGCGGCCTGCAGGAGGTCGCGGAACTCCTCGCCCGTGGCGACCGGGAAGTACTTCAGCGAGTTCGTGACGACGTCCATCTCGGAGCCGTCGCTCAGCTTGAACTTGAGAGCGAGGCCGTGCGGGTTGGCGTCGGCCGCGCCGTCCGGGATGGTCGGGACGCCGGTGGCGTCCGAGAACCGGACCGTCACCGGCACCGCCGGCCCCTGGAACAGGGAGGCCTTGCTGATCTTCGCCGCCTCGGGCGACGGGGTGAAGCTGCCCTCGGCGACCACGCCCTTGGCGTGGTTGGCCCGCGCCCCCGGATGCTTGCCGAACAGCGTGTTCATCACGTCGATCGTCTGCTCGGCGGTGGAGGCCTCCTGGGCCAGGGCCGGGGCGGCGGCCGCGAGCGCGGTGCTCAGCAGGAGGGCGAAACCCGATCTCGAACGCAGCATGGAAACCTCTCGGCAGCGCGGGCTCTCGGGAGCCGGTCAATGCGGACCGGCCCATCTTCTAGGGAGCGAGGCAGCGAGGGCACAACCAAAAGCTATGCCGCGGCGGAGCTGGGGTGTGGGTTACGTCGCGGCGGCAGGCCGCAGATCGAGAACTTCGTCTCTGCTTCGCTCCGCTCGCAAAGACGGTGAGGAGCCCGCTACCGCGCGCCGCGGTGGAGGTCGCCCTCGATCAGCAGGGCGCTGCGGCTGTCGAGCCGCGAGCGGTAGACCTGCAGGTTCTCCATGACCCGCTGCACGTAGTTGCGCGTCTCCGTGAAGGGGATGCGCTCCACCCAGTCGATCACGTCGACGTCGCCCTTGCGTGGGTCGCCGTAGGCGTCGATCCACTTCTTCACGTTGCCGCCGCCCGCGTTGTAGGAGGCGAAGGCGAGCACGTAGGAGCCGCGCCAATCCTCCATCAGCTCGCCGAGATGGGCCTGGCCGAGCCTCGCGCAGTAGGCGGGGTCGCTGGTCAGGCGGTCGACGTCGAAGGCGGTCGAGACCCGGCGGGCGGTGCGCTGGGCGGTGGCCGGCATCATCTGCATCAGCCCCCTGGCGCCGACGCCCGACTGGGCGCGCGGGTCGAACTGGCTCTCCTGGCGGGCGATGGCGTAGACCATGGCCCGCTCGACCTGCGGGACCGCCGTGAAGGTCTCGTAGGTGGGAATGCCGATCGTCGGGTAGGCGTGGGCGTCGAGCGGCAGGCCGCGCTGGACCGCGAGCTTGCCGATCGCCACCAGGGCGCGGGCGTCCTTCATGTCGGTGGCGAGGTCGCCGAGCGCCTGGAGCTCGCGCGGGTCCGAGAGGTCCCGGGCGGCGTCGATGTAGAGCGGCAGGGCCAGCTCCTTGATCCCGGCCTCGCCGAGCAGGCGCAGGGCGCGGATGGAGAGCCGCCCGTCGAAGGCCTGGCGCTCCGCGCCCTCGAGGTCGGCCGGCGCCCGCAGGGGCAGGCTGGTCTGGCCGAGCCGGGCCCGGGCCACCTGGCCGTAATAGGCGATCGGCTGCAGGGCGGCGCGCTCGTAGAAGCGCTTCGCCTCCTCCGACTGGCCGAGCGCCTCGGCCGCCCGTCCCTGCCAGTAGGCGGCCCGCGCCACCGAGATCGGGCTCTCGGCGATCGCCGCCACCCGGGCGAAATGCTGCGCGGCGGCGGCGGGATCGCCGGCGAAGCGGAGCGCGATCCAGCCGGCGTGGAACTCGGCCTCGATGCGCTTCTCGGGCGAGCGCGCTGCCGGCTGGCTCGCCACCGCGTAGGCGGTCTTGGCATCACCGAGGTCGAGGAGCTTGCGCGCCACGATCCGGCGCTCGATCCACCACTCGTCGCCGTCGACCAGCACGTCCGGGTTGCTCGGCGCCGTTGCGAGCACGGCGGCGGCGGCTTCGGCCTTGTCGGCCCGGCGGAGATACTGCGCCCGGGAGAAGATGTAGGACGCGTCGCTGCGCAGCGACGGCGGCACCGCGGCGAGCGCGGCCGCGGCGCCCGAGGACTTGTCCTCCACGGCCCGGCGGGCGCGCACGAGGCTGGCATAGGCGCCGCCCGCGTAGCCGGCGGCCCGGCCGGCGCTCTCCCAGTCGTCCTTCAGGAGCGCCCGCTCCATCCGGTAGCGGTGGTCGACCCGGGTCAGCGCGTCCGGGAAGGCGTCGAGCACCTTCGCTTCCAGGCTCCGCCCGAAGCTCTCGGTGCGCCAGAGGTCTCGGACCATCTCGGCGGCGTCGGCGTCGCAGCCGTCGGCGCGCAGGGCCAGCGCCAGGGCGAACTTGCCCGGCGCGCTCACCGGCTTCGCCGTGGCGAAGTAGGCCCGGACCGTCGCGGGCGCCTTCTTCTCGGAGAGCAGCGCCTCCTCGGCCCGGCGGCGCAGCAGCGGGCCGGCCGGCCAGTCCGGATTGGCCCGGACGAAGGCCACGGTGCGGTTGAAGCCGATCCCGGCGCCCGCGCGGATCGCCACCCACTCGAGCAGCGCCTTCGCGGCCGGGTCGGTGAAGCCGTCGCGCATCCGGTCGCCGTCGGCGACCCGGCCCTTGCGGTAGAGATCGATGGCGCCGCGCAGCAGCGTCGGGTCGGTGTCGCCGGAGATCTTCGGGCGCGCGGGATCCGGCACCTCGGGCACCGGGGCCGCCGGAGTGACCGCGGCGTCCGGCAGCGGGAAGGCCACCGGGGCGTCGGGGTCGGCGGAGGCGTAGGCCGAGGCCGCGGCCGGCAGCGTCCGGGCGGGCTCCTCGCCCTTGTCGTCGCCGCTCGAGGCGTGGACCGGGTCGAGCTTCAGGGCGTCGGCCGCGACAGGGTCGCTCGCCTTCACGGCCTGCGCGCCCCGGACCTGGGCGGTCGAGAGGGCAGCGTCGCTCGCCGGCGGCGCGGGCTGCGTGGCCGGCGGCGTCGTGGGCGCGTCGATGCCGGCTTGGCCGGCTTGGCCGGCCGGGCCGGCGAGCGCCACGCCGACGGTGGCGACGAGCGCGGCGGCGGTGAGGGACGTGCGCTTCGGGGCCGGATGCGAGGGCGCGGGTCGGATCACGATTCCCCCCTACTGATCACCGGAGCGGGAAAGGTCGAGGATCGGGCCGTGACCATTAAGATCGCGTTAACCGTCCCCACGATCTGTTTGCGCGCCGTGACGCGACCGCCTATGTCTGCCGGTCCGTGCCCGTACGATGCGGACCACGCGCGGCGCCGAGACCGCCGAAATCCCAGCTGGGACCCTTTGGGACGCCTGAGATGACCGAGATGACCGGGAGCCGCCTGCGGGGCTCGCTCACCGCGCTTGTGACGCCCTTCCGCGACGGGGCCTTCGACGAGGCCGCCTTCCGGAAGTTCGTGCGCTGGCAGATCGAGCAGGGCAGCCACGGCCTCGTGCCAACCGGCACCACCGGCGAGAGCCCGACCCTGACTCATTCCGAGCACGACCGGGTGGTCGAGGCCTGCATCGACGAGGCGGGCGGGCGCGTGCCGGTCGTGGCGGGCGCGGGCTCCAACTCCACCGCCGAGGCGGTCGAGCGGGCGCAGCACGCCGAGCGCGCGGGCGCCGACGCCGTCCTCGTGGTGACGCCGTACTACAACAAGCCGACGCAGGCGGGCCTCTACGCCCACTTCAAGGCCGTCAACGACGCGGTCGGCATTCCGATCATCATCTACAACATCCCGCCGCGCTCCGTCGTCGACATGAGCGTCGAGACGATGGCCCGGCTCTTCGAGCTGAAGAACATCGCCGGCGTGAAGGATGCGACCGCCAAGATCGATCGCGTCAGCCAGCAGCGTCAGGCCATGGGCGCGAGCTTCATCCAGCTTTCGGGCGAAGATGCGACGGCGCTCGGCTACAACGCCCACGGCGGCCACGGCTGCATCTCGGTGGTGGCGAACGTCGCCCCGCGCCTCTGCGCCGACCTGCAGGAGGCGACGCTCGCCGGCGACTACGCCAGGGCGCTGACCCTCCAGGACAGGCTGTTCCCCCTGCAGACAGGCCTGTTCGCCGAGGCCAACCCGGCGCCGGTGAAGTACGCCCTGTCGCGGCTCGGCCACATGACCGACGAGCTGCGCCTGCCGCTGGTGCCGGTGACCGAGCCCACCAAGCGCATCGTCGACGACGCCCTGCGCCACGCCGGCCTGCTGGTCGACTGAGGGAAGTCACGCATCATGGCCCCGAAACCGGAGCCCAGTCGGCGCATCGTCGCCGACAACCGCGCCGCGCGCTATCACTACACGATCGAGGACACGCTCGAGGCCGGCATCGCGCTGACCGGCACCGAGGTGAAATCCCTGCGCGGCGGCAAGGCGACGATCGGCGAGGCCTATGCCGGACCCTCCGGCAACGACCTGATGCTGTTCAACGCCTACATCCCGGAATACCTGGAGGCGAACCGCTTCAACCACGACACCAAGCGCCCGCGCCGCCTGCTGCTGCACCGCCGCCAGATCAACAAGCTGATCGGCGCGACCCAGCGCCAGGGCTACACGGTGGTGCCGCTGAAGATCTACTTCAACGACAAGGGGCGGGCGAAGGTCGAGCTCGGCCTCGGCAAGGGCAAGCAGGCCCACGACAAGCGCGAGGCGGTCAAGGAGCGCGACTGGCAGCGCGACCGGGCGCGGCTGCTGCGCGACCGGGGCTGAGGCCGGGCCGTCATCGCGAGCGCAGCGAAGCGACCCAGGGCAGCGCGACGGCGGCGAGCAGTGCGCTCCTGGATTGCTTCGCTCCGCTTGCAAAGACGATCGTTCCGACAGGGGGGGGCGCAGGCCGTGATGCGCTCGCCTTGCGCTGACCGCGCGATGTCACAAGATCCCGGATTAGCCGGTGCGGCGTCCCGAGCCTGCGATCCTGCGGAGCGACCCATGCCCTCCACCCACGATACCCTGCCCGACGACCTGCCGGTCCCCGTCGACGACGGCGCGGCCGAGCACCTGCGCGGGATGCGCCTGCCCGACGTGGCGCTCACCGCCACCGACGGCCGCACGGTCTCGCTGGCGCGGCTGCCGGGCCGCACCGTGGCCTACGCCTACCCGCGCACCGGCGAGCCGGGCCAGCCGGGCCTGACGCCCGACTGGGACGCGATCCCCGGCGCCCGGGGCTGCACGCCGCAGGCCTGCGATTTCCGCGATCACCACGCCGCGCTGACGGCCCGGGGCGTCGCCCAGGTCTTCGGCCTCTCGACCCAGACGAGCGCCTACCAGCGGGAGGTGGCCGAGCGCCTGCGCCTGCCCTTCCCGCTGCTGGCCGATCCGCACCGGGCCTTCGGGATGGCGGCGCGCCTGCCGACTTTCGAGGCCGGCGGGCAGGTGCTGCTGCGCCGCCTCACCCTGGTGATCGACGGCGGCGTCGTGAGCGAGCTGTTCTATCCGGTCTTCCCGCCGGACCGGAGCGCCCGGCAGGTCCTCGACTGGCTCGACGGGGGCAGCGCCTGAGGCGCTACTCCTCCTCGGCCTCC
The DNA here is from genome assembly GCF_900108435.1 of Methylobacterium sp. 275MFSha3.1. Classification (NCBI taxonomy): domain Bacteria; kingdom Pseudomonadati; phylum Pseudomonadota; class Alphaproteobacteria; order Hyphomicrobiales; family Methylobacteriaceae; genus Methylobacterium; species Methylobacterium sp. 275MFSha3.1. The sequence continues at coordinate 95,825 of NZ_FNWP01000023.1, forward strand.
GGCTGGCGGATGCCGTAGCGGTTCTCCAGGCCCGGATTGGCCCTTCCCTCCCCGCGGTAGCGGGTCGGCGCCTCGCCGGAGGCCCGCGCCGGGCGCTCGCCGGGCTCGCGCCCGATCCGGCCCGCGAGGCTCGCGAGGTCGACGAACTCGTCGGCCTGCCGCCGCAACTCGTCGGAGATCATCGCCGGCTGGGTCTGGATCGTGGAGATCACCGTCACCTTCACGCCGCGCCGCTGCATCGCCTCGACGAGGGAGCGGAAATCGCCGTCGCCGGAGAACAGGATCATGTGGTCGATGTGCGGGCTGAGCTCGAGGGCGTCGATCGCCAGCTCGATGTCCATGTTGCCCTTGTACTTCCGGCGCCCCATCGAGTCCGTGAACTCCTTCACGGGCTTGGTCACGACGCGGTAGCCGTTGTAGTCGAGCCAGTCGATCAGCGGCCGGATCGAGGAGTATTCCTGATCCTCGATCATGGCTGTGTAGTAGAATGCCCGCAGGAGGTTCTCCCGCGACTGAAATTCCTTGAGCAGCTTCTTGTAGTCGATGTCGAAACCGAGGGCCTTGGTGGTGGCGTAGAGGTTGGCGCCGTCGATGAAGATGGCGCTGCGCTGGGTGACTGGCATGAACAGGTCAGGTCCCGAAAAATCGTGGGTGACAGGAAATCGTCTGAACAATCGGTCAGGGTTCGCCCGGGGCGAAAGGCCGGGGCGCGTGGCCGGGACGGTGCGCCGCGATCGCGGCCGCCGCGCTCTGCAAACCGGGGTGGACCGGCGCGGTCGATGACCCGCGCCACCGACGCCCCGTCCGCCGGACCATTCGTTTCAAACGGGTCCGTGTCAAGCAGAGCACGGGATTGTGCGGTCGTGAAAAACTGAACTCTCGGGGCGGATTAATTGACCACGACAGGGCTTCGTCGTGAAAACGGTGGTTTACGTAAGTTGATCCTGTAAACCTCAGATGCGCCGCGCGCCCCGCCCCTCGACCTCAGCCGTTCACGCGCTCGACGCTGTTGACCGGGCGCTTGCCGCGCAGTTCGGCGATGATCGCGTTGAGATGCTGGAGATCCCAGACCGACAGGTCGATGGTGATGTCGGTGAAGTCCTGGGTTCGCCGCTTCATCGAGATGTTGTCGATGTTGCCGTCGTGGTCGGCGATCACCTGGGCGATCTGGGCGAACACCCCGGGCTCGTTGATCGACTTGAGCGCCAGCCGGGCGGGGAAGCGCTCGCCGCCGAGCGCCTCCGTGTCCCAGCGGACGTCGAGCCAGCGCTCCGGCTCGTTGTCGAAGGCCGCGAGTGCCGCCGACTGGATCGGGTAGACCGTCACGCCGACGCCGGGGGTCAGGATGCCGACGATCCGGTCACCCGGGACCGCGCCGCCGTTCGGCGCGAAGGTGACCGGCAGGTCGCCCGCGAGGCCGCGGATCGGGATGGCGTCGCTGCGATCCGCGTCCTCCCCCTCCTTGCCGCCTTCCTTGCCGCCCTCGGCGCCCGGGAAGGTCAGCCGCATGGTCTGGTCGGAGGAGCGCACGAGCCGGCCGGCGCCGCTGGCGGCGCCCTGCGCGGCGGAGGGCCGGCGCTCGTCGCGGTGGTCGGGATAGACGGCGCGGACGACGTCGCCCGAGAACATCTCGCCCCGCCCCACGGCGGCGAACACGTCCTCGGTCGTCGCGCGGGCGAGCCGCGGCAGGGCGCCCCGGAGCTTGTCCTCCGAGAAGGTCTTGGCGGCGCGCTCGAAGGCCCGGTCCAGGATCTGCCGTCCGAGGCCGGCATATTGCCGCCGCACGGCGGTGCGGGTCGCCCGCCGGATCGCCGCGCGGGCCTTGCCGGTCACCACGAGGGATTCCCAGGCCGCCGGGGGCGAGGCCCCGTCGGAGCGGCTGATCTCGACCTCGTCGCCGTTGGCGAGTTCGTGCAGCAGCGGCGCCATCCGGCCGTTGATCTTGGCGCCCACCGCGGTGTTGCCCACGTCGGTGTGGACCGCGTAGGCGAAGTCGATCGGCGTCGCGCCGCGCGGCAGGGCGATCAGCCGGCCCTTCGGGGTGAAGCAGAACACTTGGTCCTGGAACAGCTCCAGCTTGGTGTGCTCCAGGAACTCCTCGGGGCTGTCGCCCTCGGCGAGGAGCTCGATGGTCCGGCGCAGCCACTGGTAGGCGCCGCTCTCCGCGGCGAGCCGCGGATGCACGCTGCCCTCGGCGCGGGCCGGGTCCTTGACCAGCTCGGTGCCGATCTCCTTGTAGTGGGCATGCGCGGCGATGCCGTACTCGGCGATGTCGTCCATGGCGCGGGTGCGGATCTGCAGCTCGACGCGCTGGCTCTTCGGCCCGATCACCGTGGTGTGGATCGAGCGGTAATCGTTCTGCTTCGGGGTCGAGACGTAGTCCTTGTACCGGCCCGGAACCATCGGCCAGCTGGTGTGGACGATGCCGAGCGCCGCGTAGCAATCCTGCACGGTGTCGACGACCACGCGGAAGCCGAAGATGTCGGAGAGCTGCTCGAAGGCGACGGACTTGCGCTCCATCTTCGACCAGATCGAGAACGGGCGCTTCTGCCGGCCGCTGACCTCGGCGGTGATCCCCTGCGCGCCGAGCTTCTCGGTCAGCACCTGCGCGATGGTCTCGACGACGGTCTCGGACTTGGCGGAGAGCCGCGTCAGGCGCTGGGTGATGGTGGCGTAGACCTCCGGCTCCAGGTTGCGGAAGGCCAGGTCCTCCAGCTCCTCGCGCAGCTCCTGCATGCCCATGCGGCCGGCGAGCGGCGCGTAGATGTCCAGGGTCTCCTGCGCGATGCGGCGACGCTTGTCGTCGCGCATGTGCTGGAGGGTCCGCATGTTGTGCAGGCGGTCGGCGAGCTTGACCAGCAGCACGCGGACATCCGCCGCGACCGCGAGCAGCAGCTTGCGGAAGTTCTCGCCCTGCGCGGCCTGCTTGGAGACGAGGTCGAGGCGCTTGAGCTTGGTCAGGCCGTCGACCAGGGCGCCGATCTCCGGCCCGAACAGCCGGCGGATCTCCTCGAGCGTCGCCTCGGTGTCCTCGACGGTGTCGTGCAGCACCGCGGCCACGATGGTGGCGTCGTCGAGGTGGAGGTCCGTGAGGATCGCCGCCACCTCGAGGGGGTGGGCGAAGAACGGATCGCCCGAGGCGCGCTTCTGCGTGCCGTGCGCCTGCATGGCGTACACGTAGGCGCGGTTGAGCAGCGCCTCGTCGGCGGCCGGGTTGTAGCGCTTGACCCGCTCGACGAGCTCGTACTGGCGCATCATCCGCCGGGACGGGGCCGGCGCGTCCGGGGTCGTGCGCGGGGTCTGGATCACGCGCGATTGTTCCGCAACCGCCGGGACGGCGCCAGCCCCCGGCGGCGGGGCCGCGCCGGACGCCGGCGGGCCGGCCACGGAACGAGAGAACCCGGCGTCTCCGCCGGGTCCGGTCTCTGTCAGGTCGCGCCCATCCAGGCCCACGTGTCCAGGCTCACTCGCCCTCGTCGTCGGTCTCGACCGGCGGGGCGAGGTTCTCGAGGCCGCGCAGCAGGTCCTCCTCGCTCATGCGGTCGAACTGAACCGCCGCGTCGTCGCTGGAGGATTGCGGCGCCACCGCGGCGGCGGCCGGCGAGCTCGACAGCAGCGGCACGGTCTCGGCCTCGGGCTCGTCCACCTCGACGTACTTCTGCATCGAGTGGATCAGCTGCTCCTTGAGGTCGTCGGCCGTGATCGTCTCGTCGCCGATCTCGCGCAACGCCACGACCGGGTTCTTGTCGCGGTCGCGGTCGATGGTCAGCGGGGCGCCGGCGGCCAGGAGGCGGGCCCGGTGGCTCGCCAGCAGCACCAGCTCGAAGCGGTTCTCGACCTTCTCGATGCAGTCTTCGACGGTGACGCGCGCCATGCGGGGCGGCTCCTTGGGCTTGAGCGACGGGTGATGTCGGGTATGGCGCCACTCTACACCGGATGCCGTTGTGCAACAAGCACAGCGGGTTGCGCGGGGCGCGCGTCCGGCGCGAACCCGGCGCGCGTCCGGCGCGCGTGCCGGTCCGGTCGGGCCGGACGCCGAGGGGCCGAACGCCGAGGGGCCGGAGGACCGCGTCGCTGCGGCATCATGGTGCGGCGCATTGTTGACACCCAGCGCCGCGGGTGCGAGTGCGCGCGCCATTCCAGAGTTTCGGCCGACACGGGCGGCGTTCGCGCGCCGCGCGGCGTCGGCGACCAGGACGCAACATGCGCGCACTCATCTTTCCGGGCCAGGGCAGCCAGGCGGTCGGCATGGCGCGGGACCTCGCCGAGGCCTTCCCGCAGGCCCGGGCCGTGCTCGACGAGGTCGACGCCGCCCTGGGCGAGAACCTGTCGCGGCTGATGTTCGAAGGGCCGGTCGAGGCGCTGACCCTCACGACCAACGCCCAGCCGGCCCTGATGGCGGCGAGCCTCGCGGTGCTGCGCGTGCTGGAGGCCGAGCGCGGCCTCGACCTCGGGCGCGACGTCGCCTGCGTGGCCGGCCACTCGCTCGGCGAGTACGCCGCGCTCGCGGCCGCGGGCAGCCTCACCGTCGCGGACGCCGCCAGGCTGCTGCGCCTGCGCGGCGAGGCCATGCAGGCGGCCGTCGCGCCGGGCGCCGGCGCCATGGCGGCGCTGATCGGCACCGATCTCGAGGCCGCCCGGTCCGTCGCCGAGGCGGCGGCCGACGAGGCCGGCGACGGCGCGGTCTGCGACGTCGCCAACGACAACGGCGGCGGCCAGGTGGTGCTCTCCGGCGACCGCGCGGCCGTGGAGCGCGCCGTCGGCATCGCCACCGGCCGCGGGATCAAGCGCGCCGTGATGCTCAACGTCTCGGCGCCGTTCCACTGCCGCCTGATGGCCCCGGCCGCCGAGGCCATGGCCCGGGCGCTCGCCGAGGTCGCGCTGGCGGCCCCGCGCGTCACCCTCTACGCCAACGTCGCGGCCGCCCCGGTCACCGATCCGGAGGCGATCCGCGCGGCCCTGGTCGAGCAGGTCACCGGCACCGTGCGCTGGCGCGAGAGCGTCGCCGCCATGGCGGCCTCCGGCGTCGACCGGTTCTACGAGCTCGGCGCCGGGAAGGTGCTGACCGGCCTCGTCAAGCGCGTCGCCCCCCAGGCGAGCGCCGCCGCAATCGGCACCCCCGCCGACGTCGCCGCCTTCGCGCTCTGACCCGCGCGCTCTGATCCGACGGAGTCCCGCATGTTCGATCTCACCGGCCGCAAGGCCCTCGTCACCGGCGCGACCGGCGGCCTCGGCCAGGCGATCGCCCGGGCCCTGCACGCGCAGGGCGCCGCCGTGGCGCTCTCGGGCACGCGGCCCGCGGCCCTGGAGGCGCTCGCGGCCGAACTCGGCGAGCGCGCCAGCCCGGTCGCGGCCGACCTGTCCGACAAGGACTCGGTCGAGGGCCTCGTCCCGGCCGCCGAGGCCGCGATCGGCCCGCTCGACATCCTCGTGAACAATGCCGGCATCACCCGCGACAACCTCTTCATGCGGATGAAGGACGAGGAGTGGGAGCAGGTGATCGCCGTCAACCTCACCGCCGCCTTCCGCCTGTCGCGGGCCGCCGTGAAGGGCATGATGCGCCGCCGCTCCGGGCGGATCGTCAACATCGGCTCGGTGGTCGGCAGCACCGGCAATCCCGGCCAGGGCAACTACGCCGCCGCCAAGGCCGGCCTCGTGGGCATGACCAAGGCGCTCGCCGCCGAGGTCGCCTCGCGGGGAATCACCGTCAACTGTATCGCCCCGGGCTTCATCAGCTCGCCCATGACCGACGCCCTCAACGAGAAGCAGCGCGAGGGCATCCTCGCCCGCGTGCCCGCCGGGCGGCTCGGCGAGGGGTCGGAGGTCGCGGCGGCCTGCCTCTACCTCGCCTCCGCGGAGGCGGGCTACGTCACCGGCCACACGCTGCACGTGAATGGCGGGATGGCCATGTACTAGGGCGCGTATACCGGTTCCCGGCCGGCGGGAACGGCGCGCGAATCACCCCCGCCGACACGCAAGTGCCACACCCATGAAGGCTTTCTGAACGGGCCCTCGCCAGGGCTGGAACCCTGTGCTACCACGCCCCGCAGCCGTACAGGGGGTTGACGGTTCAGCGGGTTTTCAGTCCAAGGCCCTCCGGCGGGGGCGTCCCGGCTCACGCGCCGGTTCACCTCAGAAGCACGCGCGATCGGACACCGGCCCGTCACAACAAGCCCGCAGGGGCGCGACGCGGCCACGGCACCACCCCGAGAAGACTGACAGACCAGAAGGACGAGGACGGAAGACCGATGAGCGATATCGCTGAGCGCGTGAAGAAGATCGTCGTCGAGCACCTGGGCGTGGAGCCCGAGAAGGTGGTCGAGAGCGCCAACTTCATCGACGACCTCGGTGCCGACAGCCTCGACACCGTCGAGCTAGTCATGGCCTTCGAGGAGGAATTCAACGTCGAGATCCCGGACGACGCTGCCGAGACCATCCAGACGGTCGGCGACGCCGTGAAGTTCCTGGAGAAGAACTCCGCCGCCTAAAGGCGCCGGGGACCGGGTTTGACGCGGCGCGGGTGAGGCGAAACAGCCCCCGCGCCGTTATGCGTTTCAAGGCTCGGAGTCGTGACGGGGCCCGCGGGGACCGATTCTGCCTCCGAGCGAGTTAGGACGATGCGCGACCGCGGCGGTGCCGGCGGGGCGGCGCCTCAAGACGGGACAGGGCACATGCGGCGGGTGGTGGTCACGGGTCTGGGGATGGTCACGCCGCTGGGCAGCGGGGTGGAGCACACCTGGAGCCGGCTGATCGCGGGCGACAGCGGCGCCGGCCCGATCCGCGGCTTCGAATCCGCCGATCTGCCCTGCCGGATCGCCGCGCAGGTCCCGTTCGGCGACGGCACCGACGGCACCTTCAACCCCGACCTCGTGATGGAGGTGAAGGAGCAGCGCAAGGTCGACCCGTTCATCGTCTACGCGATGGCGGCGGCCGACGAGGCCCTGAAGGATGCCGGCTGGCTCCCTAAGAGCCACGAGGACCAGTGCGCCACCGGCGTGCTGATCGGCTCCGGCATCGGCGGCATCGGCGGCATCTACGACGCCTCCGTGACCCTGCACGAGAAGGGCCCGCGCCGGATCTCGCCGTTCTTCATCCCGGGCCGGATCATCAACCTCGCCTCCGGCCAGGTCTCGATCGCCCACGGCCTCAAGGGCCCGAACAACGCCGTGGTGACGGCCTGCTCCACGGGCGCCCACGCGATCGGCGACGCGAGCCGCCTGATCGCCCTCGGCGACGCCGACGTGATGGTGGCGGGCGGCGCCGAGTCGCCGGTGAACCGCCTGTCGATCGCGGGCTTCTCCGCCTGCCGGGCGCTCACCACGGGCTTCAACGACACGCCCGAGAAGGCCTCCCGCCCCTACGACCGCGACCGCGACGGCTTCCTCATGGGCGAGGGCGCCGGCATCGTGGTGCTGGAGGAGTACGAGCACGCCAAGGCCCGCGGCGCGAAGATCTACGCCGAGGTGGTGGGCTACGGCCTCTCGGGCGACGCCTACCACATCACCTCCCCCTCCCCGGACGGCGACGGCGCCTTCCGCTGCATGACCGCCGCGGTGAAGCGCGCCGGAATCGCGCCGTCGGAGATCGGCTACATCAACGCCCACGGCACCTCGACGCCCATGGGCGACGAGCTGGAGCTGAAGGCCGTGGAGCGCCTCCTGGGCGACGCCGCCGCGAACGCGACCATGTCGTCCACCAAGAGCTCGGTCGGCCACCTGCTGGGCGCCGCCGGCTCGGTCGAGGCGATCTTCTCCATCCTCGTCCTGCGCGACAACGTCATCCCGCCGACGCTCAACCTCGACAACCCCTCCGTCCAGACCAAGATCGATCTGGTGCCATTCGAGGCGAAGCGGAAGCAGGTCGACGTGGTGCTGTCGAACTCCTTCGGGTTCGGCGGGACGAACGCGTCGCTGGTGATGCGGCGGGTCGCGTAGGCGCGTCGCCGTCCGACCGCGACACCGGCCGCACCTCGTCCCGACGCTCCGACTTCCGTCCGACATGCGGAATGCGGCCTCCGAACGGGCGATCGTGCCCGCCGAGGCTGCTCCCGAAACCCGCGTCGCTGGGTCCGGATCCGTGCGCGCTGCGGGCGAGAGCCCGCGCGCACCGAGATCCTGACCTCCCGCGCGGCATCCGCGACGGCGGGCGTCTTCGAGCGCGCGCAGCGCCCGGGCCCTTCAGGATGCCGTCGTGATCGGGATCCGCGGCGGGCGCGCCGCGCGGCCCCTGACCCCGTGCCCGGCTACCATCCCCGCCGCTCCGCCTCGCCCGGCACCCGCCCCTGCGGCGTGAGCGTGTGCACCACCTCCGGCAGCGCCTGGGCGAGCTGCGACAGCAGGGTCTCGCGGTCCATCCCGGTCTGCTGCTGGAGGGTGTCCACCGTGTCGGGGCCGAGCGCCCGGGCGAGCTGGTCCGGGGCCACCGGGCGGTTGGTGCCGTGGCCGATCCAGGACTCGATCACGTCGCCGAGGCCGCCCTGGCGGAACCGGTCGACCAGCCCGTCGAGGCCACCGAGATCCCCCTGCCCGTCCGGGGCGGCGCGGCTCGGCGGCGGGGCGTCGCCGGGGCCGTCGAGCATGCCGGAAAGGTCCGAGAAGTCGCCGGGCGGCAGGGACGGGTCCGACGGCCCGCCCGGGCCGCCGTCGCGGCGGCCGCCGTACTGATCCCAGCCGCCCATATCGCCGCCCTCTTCCGGAGGACGGCGCCCGCCGGCATCGGCGGGGTGCTGGCCGGGATCGCGCCCGTAGGGTCCGGCGCCGCCGGAGCGGTCGGCCTCGGGGCCGGGCTCGCCCTGGCGCCCGCGGCCGAAGATGTCGCCGAAGCCGCCGCTGGCGCCCTTGGCCAGCAGGAGCATCAGGAGTGCCTTGACCAGGGGCGACATGCCCCCGGACCCCTGCTTCTGCCCGCCGAACACCTGACCGAGCACGCCGCCGATCGCCGATTCGAGCAGTCCCATGCGCGTCTCCCCCCTAGGCCCGGGCCGGACGGGCCCGGGCGAACAACATTCCGGGGCGGGCGCGGGTTGCCTCGCTCAGCGGGCCGGTGTCGCGAGCGCCGCCTGCGCGGTGCCGCCACCGGTCGTGGCGTCGGCGGGCTCGACCAGCGGCACCGTCGCGGCCGAGAGGATCAGTCCGGCCAGGAACAGGCCGGTGGCGGCGGCGCCGGCGCGGGGGCGCGGCAGGCGAACGGCGCGGCGTCGCGCGGGATGGGGACGGTCGACGGTCCTGGGCATCGCGGCCTCTCCGGGTTCGGGGCGGGCCCTCGGGGCCCTGTTGCCGGAAAAACGCCGTCGGGGGGCGGAGAGGTTCCCGCGCCGTCAGGTCCGGCCGGCGAGGCGGCGTCCCAGCGCCCCGAGCAGGCAGGCCGCGCAGTAGGCCGGGAGCATCAGGGCCGCGCCGTCGAGCCACAGGCCGGGCAGGCCCGGCACGAACCCGGCGATCGCCGCCGCGGCCACGAGCCCCGCGACCACGCAGAGCCCCAGCGAGGCGGCGAGGCGGTCCGGCCAGCCGACCAGCGCGCCGACCACGAGGCCGAGCGCGGCCGCCCCGGCGAGCCCGGGCCAGAATCCGGCGAGCAGCAGCGTCACGGCCGTCCGGCCTCCCTGCGGGCGCGATGGTGGCGCGCGGCTGGGCGCGCGGATGGGCGCGGCCCGGCCGGCGGGCGCGCGGCGGAGCGGATCTCCCTCACGGCAGCAGCGCGAAGACGACGGGGCCGGCCGGCCCGTCCGGCCCGGCCGTGACCTGCTCCGGCCGGGCTCCGGCCTGGAGGAGATAGTCCACCACCGCCTGGGCACGCAGGCGCGGCAGGTCGACCGGCGGCTCGTCGGGGGCCTCGGCGGGCTTCTTCGCCGCCGCCTTGCCGGGCGCGGCCGGCTCCTTCCTGGCCGCGCCCGCCTTGCTCCGATCCTTCGTCGCGTCCTTGGCCGCGTCCTTGGCCGCGATTTTGGCCGCGTGCGTCGCGGCTTCCTTGGGCGCCGGGGCCGGCGGCGCGGGTGTGGCCGGCTTGGCGGCGTCGGCGACCCGGGTCGGCTCGGCGGTCGCGCCCTCCCCCGGTGCCGGTCCGGCGGCCGGGGTCGCGGGCGGCTTCGCCGGGTCGGCGGGGCCGGAGACCGCGACGCGCAGCGACGGGCAGATCTTCGCCAGGGCGGCCAGCGCGTCGAGGGTCGGGTAGAAGGCGGGCGTGAGCACGGCGCCGCCCGCGGGGAAGTGCAGGTCCGCCCCCGCCAGGGCGGCGGTGAAGTCGGCGCGGCAGGTGGCGGGGTCGCGCCGCTCCGCCGCGTCCCGGGCCGTGACGCTGGCCTGCCCGGTCCAGCCCGGGGGCAGCGCCTCGGCGAGCCGGTCGGGGGTGCGCGCGGCGCCCTCCCGGTAGAGGCTCTCGCCGGTGAGCGTCACGGCGCGGTCCGAGACCGCGACGGTCCCGTCCGCGAGGTTCGTCACCAGCGGGGCGGCGGCGGCCAGCGCGTCCCCGAGATCCGGCGGGGCGCCGTCGGCGAGGCGGGTACGGTCGATGACCGGCTCCCGGAACAGGCGCGGGCGCAGGGCGGCCAGTACCCGCTCCCGGGTCGCGGCGTCCGGCAGGTGGCCGGTGAGGGTCACGGCGTCGGCAGTCCGGCGGATCGCCACCCGGTAGGGCGAGAGCGGCCGCGACGTGAGCGCCACCCGCCCGGCCGCCACGCCGGCGGGCCGGCCCTCGCGCATCAGCGCCTCGGCGTCGGGGAGCGCCTGCCCGTCGATGGCGTCGCCGGTCACCGAGACCGCCCCGTCCCGGAACACGACCTGCCCGGACTGGATCAGCTCGGCGAGCTTGAACGCGAAGGCGATGAGGCTCTTCGGGTCGATCGCCGGGTCGAGCCCCCGGGCGGCCAGGAGCCGGTCCTCCACGGTGCCGCCCGCGGCGGCCTCGGTGGCGGCGCGCAGGGCGGCCTCGCGGTCGGCCGCCGAGGGGGCGAAGCCGTCGAGGACGATGCCCCGGCCCGATTTCTCCACGGCGAACCGGTACGCGGCCACCTTCGGGGGCAGGATCTCGACCCGCCCGACGCTGAACCCCTCCGGCGGGTCCGACAGGGCGGCCCGCAGGGCCTCGTAGGCCGGCACGTCGAGGGCCTCGCCCGACAGGCTGAGCACGGTGTCGCTGAGCGCCGCCCGCCCGCCTTTGGCGAGGCCGGAGAGCCGGGCCGCCAGGAACGCGGCCGCGCCGGCGAAATCCGGCGGCGCGCCCCGGGCGGCCCGGGCGGTGTCGTCGAGGGCGGTGCCGGGATCGAGGGCGCCGGCGATCCGCGCCTCCAGGGCCCGCCGGCCGATCTCCACCGGGCGGCTGCCTTCGAGGGCGATCCGGTTCTGACCCGTGCGGATCGCCGCCCACTGGAAGGGCGCGGCGGTCTCCACGATGCCGAGTTCGGAGACGATGCGGCGCGGGCCGTCGAGGGCCGCGAGGCGGGACAGCACGGTGGCGCGCTCGGCGACGTCCGGCGCCTCGCCGGCGGCCACGAGGTCGCGCCCGACGGCCTCCAGGCGCAGCCACGGCTCGCCGGTGGCGGTGGCCGTGCCGGCGGCGATCGCCGCGCCCTCCGCCGCGAGGCCGTCGGCGATCCGCGGGGCGGCGTAGAGGGTCGCGCTCGCCCAGATCAGCGCGAGGGCCGGGAGGCCGGCGAGCCAGCCGGCGCCGCGCAGGCCTTGGGCGAGAGTTTCGGGCAACGGCACGGTCGCAGGTTCGGGCGCGGGTCGGGACGTGGGGGCAGGCGGATCCGGTGCCGAGAGCACACCGTCTTTCCGGCAGCATGAAGGCCGGCGGCCTCCTTTCTCCCACGGGTCAGCGCCGCGCCGCGTACCCGCGCCGCCGGAACCGGCCGGACGCCCTCCGGTTTCCGAGCCAGACCCCGTCCCCGCTGAGGAGCGTGCCATGCGATCCATCCTCGCCGCCGCCCTGCTCCCGGCGATCGCCGTCCCGGCCGGGGCCCAGAGTCTGTCGGCATCGCTGGAGCCGATCGCCCCCGTCGCCAATCCGGGCCAGCTGAGCCTCGGCGGCAGTTCCACCACCGGGCCGTTCCCGACCGTCTCGGCGCAGACCGGCGGCCTCGTGAATGCCGGCCAGCTGAGCTTCGGCGGGGGCGGCGGCGGTGGCGGCGGCCGCATCGGCGCGTCGGGCGGCCTCTCGGCCGGGACGACGCTCGGCGCCACGACCGCCGGTTCGGGCGCGACGGGCCAGCTCGGCGGCCTGGGATCCACCGCGACCGGCGGTGCCGGCGTCACCGGCACGACCCTCGGGACCGGCGGGACGATCGGCGCCACCGGTGCCCGCAGCGGCCTCAGCGGCGCGTCCCGCACGGGCCTGGGCTCGACCGCGGGGAGCCTCCTGACACCGACCCTCGGAACGGGCGGTCTCGGGGGCGGGTCGGGCCTGTCCCCCGGCCTGGGCACCGGGCTCTCGGGAGCCGGCCTCGGCGCAGGTGTCGGCGCAGGTGTCGGCGCAGGCGTTGGAGTAGGTGTCGGCACGGGCCTCAACGCTGCCGGAAGCCTCGGCTCCTCGCTCGCGACCGGCTCGTCCGGCGTCGCGTCGGCCGGTCTCGGCAGCGGCGTGGCCGCGTCGGGCATCGGCGCGACGGGCGCCACCCTGTCCCCCGGCGGTCTGTTCGGGCTGTTCGGACTGTTCGGGCTCGGGACCGGAACGGCCGCGAGCGGGGCCACGGCCGCGACGGTTTCCGGGACGGGCGGCGCCGGCACGGGCGGCGCCGGGATCGCCGGGACGCCCGGGCTGCCCGCGGACGATCCCGCCCAGGCGGCCCGCACCCTGCCGACCGGCGGCGGGGCGATCGGCGGTGCCGGGATCGGCGGCGCGGCGGCCGCGCCGGTCCGGACCGGCGACCTCTGCGGCGGGCCCTTCGCCGAAGCCTGCCTCGGCCAGGGGTTCTGAGCGGCCTCCGGGGCCGGAACCGCGCCGAACCGCTGCCGTTCCTTCTGTGCCGGCACCTCGGCCGGGACAGGAGACAGAGATGAACGTCATGCTGGGCCGCGTCTCGCTCGCGGCCGCTCTCGTGATCGGCGTCTCGGGCGCTGCCCTGGCGCGCGATGCCGGGCCGAAGGCCCACGGCGCCAAGGGCACGGCCGGCCTGCACGGGATCGGCTTCAACGAGCCGAAATTCCGCTCGGACCTGCGCACCGGCAAGGAGCAGCCCTATACGTGGCCGGTGAGCGACCGCTATCGCCCGGTCTCGCAGCCCTTCTACGGTCGGGCCTACTGAGCCGCCCGGCGCACGCTCCGCCGAATGGATGAGTGGCGGCGCCCCGCTCCGCCGCGCACAACCGAGGCCGGCCCCGTTCCGTCATCGGAGCGGGCGCCGATCCGGCGATGGCCCAGAGGCACGGGGTCCGTGGCGTGCCGGCTCCCGAGGCAGGAGAGTGTGATGCATCCGCTGAACCGGCGCGTCGTCGCGGTCCCGGCCGTCGCGCTTCTGGTCGTCGCGCCCCTGCCGGGGCGCGCGGGCGAGTTCGCGCAGGTCCCGCCGGTGCCGGGCATGGCCCTGACCCTGCCCGATCCCGGCATGGCCAACGGGGCGCCCGCGCCCGCTCCGACGGCGGCACCGACCCCCGCCGCGGCCGCGGAGCCGCCCGCTCCGGTCAGGGCGGCCTCCGTTCCGGCGGTCGAGCGCCGGTTCCGGGGCCTGGGCAGCGGGCTCTCGTCGATCGACGGGCAGCTCCCGAACCAGCGCACCGGCCAGCGTCACCAGCACGTGGTCCGCGACATCTGCATCGGCTGCTGATCCGATCCGCCTCCGGCGCGGCGCCGGTTAGTGCGGCGCCGCGCTCGGGAATTCGCCTGGATCCAGCGCGGCGAGAGGATGTCGCCGGCCTCGGTGATGATCCAGGGTTGGGCCTCGCCGGATTCCATCGCTGCGATCGCGACGGCGAGGGCCTCGCGCAGGGTCGCGAACGGCCGCCCCTCCGCGGCGCGGGCCGGTTTGCCCTTGGGCCAGATGGTCAGTTCGGCTCGTCTGTCGAGGTCGGAGGGCGTCATCGGCGCTCTCGTGGTGCTTCGCAGGGTGCTTCGGCGGGATGTGGGCGTTCTACCGTGCCTGTGTGCGTGCCCGTGTGACGCGGATCTGGCGCCGCGGTCTCCGATTCGCGCCACGGGCCGCGACGCCAGCAACGCGCGCGCTCGCCCGGCGGTTTCGATCGGTCCGGGGGCGCGCGCGAAAAACAAATCACCCGCTCCTCAAGTTTGATTTGAGAACGCGCCGGTGGAAGTTTAGTTCATTTGCATCGAATGCATGCCGCTCAGGATCGGCGCCTGAATTCACGGCTGAGAATTTCCGGGAAACACTGCAATACCGTGCCGCCATGGCGATATGGTGCAATGCGATAAATGCATGCCGCGACGCACAAATCCGTGGTCTCATGCGCTGGTCGATCGCATCCCGCGGTCGACACCGCGATCGAACCGGAGACGCACCATGCGCACGATCCTCATCCTCGCGTCGGCCGCGCTCACTTCGGCGGCCTTCACGGGCCTCGCCGCCGCCGACGACCGCCTGCACCTGACGCCGCCGCTCTATCGCGATCAGGCCCGGCCCGCCCAGCAGATCCGCGCGATCCACGATCTGACCACCACGCCCCAGCCCGTCGCCGCGCCGGCGACCGTCAATCGGACGGTCTCGTCCCTCGGCCGGCCGATCGTCCAGGCCGCCGTCGAGGCGAGCCGCTGATCCGGCTGCCGGAGACGGAGCGCCCCGGGCGGCTCCGTCTCCGGCCGACGCTCAGACGATGTGCAATTCCTGCGCGGCCACCGACGGTTCCACGCCGCGACGGATCAGGCGCCGCGTCCGCGCCCGCTGATCGCGCGCGGTGCTGAGGGCGGTCCCCGCCGCGCGGTACCCCTCGAACCACAGATCCGCCCACGCATACTGCGCCGCCATCGCGAGCAGGACGGCGTTCTCGGCCTGTCTCAGGCCCAGCCGCAGGCTCTCATCCGCCAGGCGACCAACCTCCCCGTACATCATCTCCAACTCCGCGTCCGAACACGGCCGGCAGCGCCGCGAAGGGCCGCCGGCCACCCGCCCAGAGGCCGCTCGGCTCTCCCGCTCAGTGCGCCGCCCCCCCCGGCAGCGTCGCGAGCCGCGGCCGCCGCTTCCCGGGCCGCATCCTGCCCTCGCACCACTTTCGTGCGGACCCTGTCGGAGGCGCGGCGTGCCGCTCCGACGACGCTTCCGAAGGCCGTCCGGGCCTGCGCGAGACCGGTCCCGGCGACGTCGCGGATCTGGGTCGGGACCTCGTGGCCCGACGACTGTGCCATGCACTGTGTCATGCGTGGTCTCCTGTCGGCCGCCAGCCGGGTGCGGCCGGCCCGTTTGTGCATCGCACATGGACCGGCGTCCAGGGATCGCCCGCGCGTCGGCGCGACCGGTCAGATCTCCGTCTCGCGCCGGACGATCGCCTCTTCCCCGCTGCCCTTCTGCGCGAGGCCGACCTCGGGATCCTCGGTCGGGATCGTGGCCGGCGCCGCCTTGACGCGCTCCGCCGGAGGCTCGTCCGCCTCGCGCGCGTCCGGTCCGCGGCTCGTCGGGTCTGCGGTCTCGCGCGTCATGCGGTCTCTCCCTGCCTGCAGCCAACGCGACGGGGCGTGTGCGGGTCCCGGGGCTCCGTCACGATGGCGGGAGGCGCGACGCGGATCGCGGCTCTATATGGGAGGTGCGAGCAGGGAGAGTGGTGTGTTCACCGTCAAGGGGATTGATCCGTCCGGGCGCGTCATGACGTTCGCCTGCGGGACGGACGAGCAGGCGATGGAGAAGACCTGGGAGCTGGCCCGGCGCGGCTTCCGCGAGATCACGGTCGCCGATCCGAAGGGCAAGGAACTCTCCGCGGCCGCCTTCGAGCGCTCGCTCAACATCGACTGGGAGTGACGCGCGTCGGCGCGCGCCGGGAGCCCCGCCGCCCCCGACCCTGCCGACGACACTCTGGCCGCGCCGAGCGCCGGCCGACCCGAGGCAGGCGCCTGTCAGGTCGCCTCGAGTTCGCGCCAGAGGTTCGCGCGGCCCGACCGCGCCGTCTCGGGGATGTCGGTCGTGGCGCCGATCTCCTCCGCCTTGCGCCAGATGGCGCGGCAGACGAGGATCTCGCTGCTCGCATCGATGCTGAGGATGAAGCTGTCCGGAACGATCTCGGCATCCGGGAGCGCGACCCGCACGCCGCCGGCCGACCGGTCGTAGACGATGCACGGCAAGCTTCGATGCTCGTCGACCGAGATGCTGCCGGTCTCGTTGAGAAGCGTGCGTGGAGCGCTGCGTCGTTCGAACATCACCGCCTCGAGAACCTCTGCCCGACAGGATCGGTCACCCGGGTTCAAGGGCGGTTTGCGAAATACCTCGAATTGTCGGGAAGCTGCCGTCCCTGTGAATTTTGCGCTCTTCTTGCGCGCTCGGCCGGAGGCCGGATGCGCGGAGCACCGCCGCCCGCCGAGCGACGGGGGCGACGGATCCGCAGGGACGGAGACGGCCTCGGTCGGACCGCTCGGCGCGTGTGACCGGCCTCAGGATCGACCTACTCGGTCACGACCTCGACGAGGGTGGTGAGAAAACCCAGCGCGACGGCCCCGATGCCGCCCATGAAGGCCGCATCCCACCCGGCAAACTCCCTCGACTGGGGCGCGCGCAGGAAGGCGAACAGCGTCACGGCGGCCCCGCAGACGACGAGAGCGAGGGCCAGCAGGATCGATCGAGACATGGCGTTTCCCTATGCGCCGGTCTCGCGGCCCTTGAGGGCTCTTGTAAACGGACGAGTGCGACCGGCTTGATCTGTTCAGTCTCGTCCGTCGTCGAATCATGACAGACGAGAGCGCGGTGAACAAGGTGTTCATCTGTTCTGCACTGCGGAACAGCGGCCGGAATGACGCTCTCATCTGATCCGCACAGGACTGAAGTCGCGCGCGGCCAGGGCTGCCCTTCACGAGGGGCATCGACCGGCCGGCCGCGGGGAGTGCCCCGCCGGGACGGGATCCGGCGCGGTCAGTCGATGAAGACGCGGACGCCGTCCGTGTTGAGCAGGTCGCGCTGGTCGGCGCACCATTGCTCCGGTCCGACCGCGGCGATCTCGTCCGCGACCCGCCGGCCCTCCTCGGCGATGGCGTTCCGGGCACGCTGGTGGCCGAGGCCGGCGTCGAGGGCTCGGCGGACCGTGCGG
Organism: Methylobacterium sp. 275MFSha3.1; assembly: GCF_900108435.1. NCBI lineage: Bacteria > Pseudomonadati > Pseudomonadota > Alphaproteobacteria > Hyphomicrobiales > Methylobacteriaceae > Methylobacterium > Methylobacterium sp. 275MFSha3.1. The sequence goes on from NZ_FNWP01000023.1 coordinate 112,993, forward strand.
GACAGGCCCTCGGACACCGTGTCGTCGATGGTGTAGAGCTTGCGGCAGTGCAGGACGATGCCGGCCTGGGCGCCGACGATCCGCACGAGACCCCGGATCGTCTCCGCGCGCTTGGTGTCGTCTGCCTCCTCGGCAGCCCGGGCGGTGCCCGGCACGACCGCCGTTCCCAGGAGGGCGGCGAACAGCAGGGCGCGAGTCATCCGGGGCATTCCTTCTGGCCGATGCCGGAGCCGTCTCCGGAACGCCGCACCGGGCGGGCCGCGCCCGCCCCGTCAGATCCGGCCGGTCACTTCCGGGCGGCCATCAGGTCGTGGGTCAGGACGGTCAGCTTGCCGATCAGGTTGCTGATATCGGAGCCCTTGCACGACCATTGCGTGCCGACCGCCTCGCCATCGGCCGAGACGGAGACGACCGCCACCGAGCGCAGGCGACCCTCGCGGGCCAGGGCCAGCTGATCCTGCAGCACGGCGATGATCGACGCGGTGTCCTCGTCCACGACCGCGGGCGCGATATGCGCCGGGAACGGCACGACCGAACTCGTCATCGTCTGCTCTCGCTTCATCTCGCCGACCCCTTCGGTAGCATCCTCGGGCCCCGGCGTGCGCATCAGCTTTGTGCAGAGTGTGGCAGCTTGTCCGTGTTCCGCGATGTCTTGGACGTGTGTGGCGACGATGCAACGGTCTCGGCGCGGCTCCGGGCCGCGCGGCGGCACGAGGCGCCGGGCTCCGCGGCGCTTCGTTACGAGGGGCCCCCGCCGAGCGGGGCGCCCCCGGAGGTCGTCATCCTCAGGCGGCCTTGCGGCCCTTGCGCTCGCGCTCGGCCATGGCGCCGGGCTGGCCCAGGCCGATCGCCTTGGCGAGGGCGGAGCGCTGCTCGGCGTAGCTCGGCGCGACCATCGGATAGTCCGCCGGCAGGCCGTAGCGGTCGCGGTAGCTGCGCGGATCCAGGCCGTGGCTGGTCAGGTGGCGCTTCAGCGTCTTGTAGGTCTTGCCGTCGATGAAGCTGACGATCCCGTCGTGCCGGACCGACTTGCGGATCTGGGCCGCGCTGGGCTTCTCGACCTCGGCCTGCGGGACCGCCCCGATCTCCGCCGTCAGGGTCCCGGTGACGAGCCCGCTGATCGCGCCGTGCACGCGCGCGATCAGGGCCGGAAGCTCCGCGGCCGGCACCGGATTGTTCGACACGTAGGCGGCGACGATATCGCCCGCCAGCTCGATGAAGTTGGAGTTGGGCCCTGTGGTTTCTTCTGACACTGTAAGATTCCTGGTGTGCCCCTCGCCCGGGATCTGCTACTTTTGAGCACTGAATGCAAGTTACAAAACCGTTGGCGGGCCGCTTCCGGTGCATGATCGGGGTGCCCGCCGCGGAGATCGGCCGACCATTTCTGGCGATTTCCGGCGGAGTATTTCAGGGCGCCGTCCGAGTCGGCCTGTCGACTGCGGTAGAGTTTCCGCTCTGCAGAACGACCAGAACGTGCATCTGGCGGACTTGAAGTCGGCCCGGGCCGGCCCGTGGGACGTTCCGCCGTCATCCGCGGTGACGCGGCGCCCCGGTCGTGGCATGGCGCGGCCATGCTGATGCTCGCCCTCCTCATCGCCCTGCTGGCCGTCGTGGTCGCCATGCTCGTGCTGCGGCGGTGGACCGGGCGGCTGGCCTCGCTCGCGACGCTCCTGGCCGGAGCGATCATGGTCCTGTGGCTCGCCGAGGTCGGCCTGCTTCCCGGAACGCAGGGCCCGTTGACGGCGTACCGCCCCCTCGTGCCCGGGCTCGACCGGTAACGGTTCGGTAAGCGTACCGGCGGAGCATGGGGTATGCCCACGCTCTCCGCCCCGCGCCTGCTCACGTTCCTGGTGTCGGCCGTGCTGATCGGCCTCGCCGTCGCCAGCCTCTACACGCGCATCCCGATGGTCGGAAAAACCGTCGTGGCGCACCGGCAATGGTTCTTCATCGGCGCCTACGCCCTGCTCGCACTCGGGGTGACCACCCGCAGCCTGTAGTGGACCGCGCCGCGGTCCGTTCGCCACCGCGCGCCGCGCCGAGGAGGCCGGAATGGCCCTGAAGACCACCTACCTCGTGCAGCCGTTCGAGCTGCACCGGAATCGCCTGCGGCCGGCCCATCAGGAGCCCGCGCAGAGCGAGTTCGGCGCCCTCAAGAAGGCGGAGGCGCTGGCCGCCCGCATGCCGGGCGCGGCGGCCCTCAGGGTCGTGGCCGACGACGAGACCGGGGAACTCGAGGGCGTCACGATCCTCGGCCAGTTCGGGACCGTTCCGGACGATTTCGCCGAGAGCCTGCTGGGGGGCTGATGCGGCCCGCGGGTCCCGGCTTACATCCGGCCGCGTCTGGGGGTGCGACACGGGCGACCTCCGATTGCGGCCCTCCGGAAACTACGTAGAAACAGCGGAGACTGATCCTTGCGAGCTCCGGCGCTCGCCGAGCTCGCATCCGTGCCCCGCTATTTCATCGACCTCCACGACGGCGCCAACTTGGTTCGCGACCGCGACGGCTTCGATCTTCCGGATCTCGCCGCGGCGCGGGCGCAGGCGGTGCGCATCCTGACGCGGCTCGCGCAGGGCTTGACCGATCCGATGGAGCGGCAGGATTACGTGCTCGCCGTGCGCGACGAGCAGGGCGCGGTCCGCCTGCGCCTGCGGCTCTCCTACGATGTCGAGGGCGGCTGACGGCCCGGCCGCGCGCGGGTCGGGAAAGCGGGAGATCGTATGCGACGCTCAACAGGTCTGACCGGCCCGCTCGCGGCGGCGCTCCTGCTGCTCGCCGCCGCCGGGCCGGCAGGGGCGCAGACCGCGCCGCCCCCGCCCACGGGATCCGCCGCGGCGACGGCCGACAACGCCGTGCTGCTGACGGTCTTCCTGCGCCACGACCAGTCCCGCCCGCTGGCGGAGCTGAACGCGCAGCTCGCCAAGCAGGGCTTCTACAAGGCCTTCCCGCCGCCGGGCATCGAGGTCGTCTCGTGGAACGTCGTCATGGGGATCGGGCAGATCATCGTCCTGCGGCTGCCCGCCTCCCGCCTGCGCGAGGTCAACCGCGTCCTGGAGGACACCGCCTGGGGCGCGTACCGGACCGAGTTCTTCCCGACCTACGATTACAGGGCCGTGGGCCTCGCGGAGCACGAGAAGGCGCGCTGAGACCGTCCCGGCCGCCTCAGGCCGGAACCGCGCCGCCCGGACCGACCGGCCCGAGATCCAGCGCGTCGTCCCACAGGTAGGGGTGGCCGAGGCGCTTGGCCGCGTACATCGCCGCGTCCGCCCGCTCCACCAGGGCCTCAGCCCGGGTGGCGTGCAGGGGCGCGCAGGCCACGCCGATCGCCGCGCCGATGCGGATCGGCGTTCCGGTCCCGAGATCGTACGGCTCGGCGAGGCGCGTCTGGAGGCGCAGGGCGAAGCCGAGGGCCGGCGCTGGCGCCGCGTCGCCGAGCAGGATGGTGAACTCGTCGCCCCCGAGCCGCGCGGCGCAATCCCCCGCGCCGAGCGCCGCCCGCAGGCGCTCGGCCAGGTGTCGCAGGAGCGCGTCGCCCACCGCGTGCCCGTGGCGGTCGTTCACCGGCTTGAAGCCGTCGAGGTCGAGGCACAGCAGCGCGCAGGGCGCGCCGTCGAGGTCGGCCAGGGTCCGGTCAAGCCGGGCCGCGAACAGGTGGCGGTTCGGCAGGCCGGTCAGCGGGTCGTGGTGGGCCATGTAGCGCAGGAGCGATTCCGCCCGGCGGCGCTCGGTCACGTCCTCCCACAGGGCGGTCCAGCCGCCGCCGGCCTGCGGGTGCAGCGTGATCGCGACCTGGCGCCCGTCCGCGAGCGTCTGGACCACGACGTCGGTCGCGCCCCGGGCGAGGAGCCGCCGCCGCGCCGCCCAGAGGCCGCAGGGATCCCGGTCGGCCGGGACCGCCCCCGCGGCGCTCGCCGCGCCCACCGCCCGGGCATGCATGCCGGGCCGGATCCGGTTCGCGGGCGGGCCGAACAGGCGCCGGAACCCGTCGCTCACGAACAGCAGCCGGTCGGCGGAATCGAACAGGCACAGGCCGTGCGGCAGCGAGTCCAGCGCCTGGACGATGCCGGGTCCGAGCTTGCGCCCGCGGCCGAGCCCGTCCTGGCGCCGGGCGCAGGCCGCCTGCCGGTGGCGCCGCGCCAGCCTCGTCGCCGCCCTGCCCGCCTCCGCCGCCATGGCCGGTCCCCCGAAACGCCCGACAGCGTCGTCGGGCGATCGCCGGAACGTGCCGGCTCGGAAATTAGTCTCCGGTCTTCATAGAATGGGATTCCTTTCGCCAACCTTGACGAAAGTCGTGCGCGTTGAGCGATCTTCGCGGAGATTGACCATCCGCAAGTTGAGACCGCGATCCCGACGCGCGAACTCTGTCGGTCGACACGGCGGCGCGGTCGTCGAGCCGCGCCGCCGTCCCGGGTGCCGCCGCGCGGCCCCCGGGACGACGTCTATCGGCGGCGCGTCAGGGCGCGTCGTGCGGGCCGTGATGGCCGTCGAGCACCGTGTCGCTGGTCGGGACCGTCGCGGCGACGGCCTCGGCGCGGCGGATGTCGGGCGCGGTCGCCTCCTCCACGAAGGCCGCCACGGCCTCGCTCAGCGGCAGCGTGCGGGTCTGCTGGCTGCCGAGCCGCCGGATCGAGACCGTGCGCTCCTCCGCCTCGCGGCGGCCGAGCGCCAGCAGCACCGGCACCTTGGCGAGCGAGTGCTCGCGGACCTTGTAGTTGATCTTCTCGTTGCGCAGATCCGCCTCGACCCGCAGGCCGGCGCGCTCCAGGGTGCGGATGACGTCCCGGGCGTAGGGATCGGCCTCGCCGGTGATCGTCGCCACCACCACCTGGACCGGCGCCAGCCACAGGGGGAAGTGCCCGGCGAAGTGCTCGATCAGGATGCCGGTGAAGCGCTCCATCGAGCCGCAGATCGCCCGGTGGACCATCACGGGCGGCTTCCGGGCGCCGTCGGCGTCGATGTAGAAGGCGCCGAACCGCTCGGGCAGGTTGAAGTCCACCTGCGTGGTCCCGCACTGCCAGTCGCGGCCGATGGCGTCGCGCAGCACGTACTCGAATTTGGGCCCGTAGAACGCGCCCTCCCCCGGGTTGACCGCCGTCTTGATCCGGCCGGCCGACTGCTCCTCGATCTGCGCCAGCACGCGGGTCATCACGTCCTCGGCGTGGTCCCAGAGGGCGTCGGAGCCGACGCGCTTCTCGGGCCGGGTCGAGAGCTTCACGACGATCTGGTCGAAGCCGAAATCCGCGTAGGTCGAGAGGATCAGGTCGTTGATCTTCAGGCACTCGTCGGCGAGCTGGTCCTCGGTGCAGAAGACGTGGGCGTCGTCCTGCGTGAAGCCGCGCACGCGCATCAGCCCATGCATGGCGCCGGACGGCTCGTAGCGGTGGACGATCCCGAACTCGGCCATGCGCAGGGGCAGGTCGCGGTAGGATTTCAAGCCGTGCTTGAAGATCTGCACGTGGCCCGGGCAGTTCATCGGCTTGAGGGCGAACCAGCGCTTGTCCTCGGCCTCCTCGCCCGCGGACTGCGCGGCGAACATGTTCTCCCGGTACCAGCCCCAGTGGCCGGAGGTCTCCCACAGGGCCTTGTCGAGGATCTGCGGAGCGTTCACCTCGGCGTAGTCGCCGCGCAGGCGCCGGCGCATGTAGGCGATCAGCTCCTGGAAGATCGTCCAGCCTTTGGCGTGCCAGAAGACGACGCCCGGCCCCTCCTCCTGGAAGTGGAACAGGTCCATCTCGCGGCCGAGCCGTCGGTGGTCGCGGCGCTCGGCCTCCTCCAGCCGGTGCAGGTAATCGTCGAGATCGGCTTGGTTCGCCCAGGCCGTTCCGTAGATGCGGGTCAGCATCGGGTTGTTCGAGTCGCCGCGCCAGTAGGCCCCCGCGACCTTCATCAGCTTGAAGGCGGTGCCGACCTTGGCCGTCGAGGTCATGTGCGGGCCGCGGCAGAGGTCGAACCAGTCGCCCTGGCGGTAGATCTTCAGGTCCTCGCCCGGCGGGATCGCGTCGACCAGCTCGACCTTGAAGCCCTCGCCCTTGCCGGCGAACAGCGCCCGCACGTCCTCGCGCGTCCAGACTTCCTTCGTGAAGGGCGCGTCGCGCGCGATGATCTCGCGCATCTTCGCCTCGATCTTCGGGAAGTCCTCGGGCGTGAACGGGGTCTCGCGATGGAAGTCGTAGTAGAAGCCGTTCTCGATCACCGGGCCGATCGTGACCTGCGTCTTTGGCCAGAGCGCCTGCACGGCCTCGGCGAGCACGTGCGCGCAGTCGTGCCGGATCAGCTCCAGGCTGCGCGGGTCGGTGCGGTCCAGGAACTCGATGCGGGCATCGCGGTCGATCGGGTCGTCGAGGTCGGCGACCGTGCCGTCGAGCGCCATGGCGACGGTGCGCTTGGCCAGCGACTTGGCGATGCCCTCGACCACGGCCCGGCCGGTCGTGCCGGCGGCGATCTCCCGCGTGTTGCCGTCGGGGAAGGTGAGAATCGGCATGGTACGAGCGTCTCCGGGCTCAGTCCTGCATACGGGGCAGGTAAGCGGTTTCGAGGGAGCGGCCGTGTAGACCGATTTCTCGGGCGAGGGAACAACGGTGCGGCGCAACTCCACGCATCCCTGCCCTTCGTCCGCCGTTCGGGTGCGCGTGATCGTCCCCGCGCGCGTGGCGCCGGGGGCATGGCCTGGGAGGCGAGCACGAGGGACGCGGGACGCCGCGGGAACCCAGGTGTCGGCCAAGTACGCGCGGGATCCGATCCCCGCGGCGCCCCGCGGCATCGGCCGGGCATGGTCCCCGGCCGCTGCCGTCTGTCTCGTCGCGGCGTCTCCGACGTCCCGGTCCTGCGACTCCCCGTTAGCGGTCTCTGTCGAGGTGCAGGCACGCCGTACTCGCACGCCGTGCCCGCACCTCCGGAACCCGCATCGGCGCCGTGGCCTTCCAGCCGTTCCCCGCCTCGTAGTGGGCGGGTCCGCAGGTCGCTCAGG
>NZ_FNWP01000024.1:0-102272 GCF_900108435.1 Methylobacterium sp. 275MFSha3.1
TGGGCGATCATGACCCGCGGCGGCACCTACCGCGCACCGGCGGCCACGGCCGCCTGACAGCACGTAGAGGAGACGTTTCCAGGTTGCGAGGACGATGAGAGTTGATGGCGAACCGGTCAGACCGGGAGCCGGGACACCCCGCCGGCTGTCCAGGGCGTCATAGCCCGCAAAGCAGAGTGGGACCCAGCTCACGGATACCATCAGGGCCAGCAGTCAACATGAACGACTGCATCAACAGGCCGGACACAAGACTGCACCCGACCAACGCGTCAGAAGCTCAATTCGCCACTTGCAATGCGGGAGCCATCCACACAAGACGGCCGCCGACGCGACGAGTGCCTGAACGCGAACTGCGTCCCTGTCGCTGGCCGACATGAGGAACAAGATCGAGACGAGGCGGCGGCACTACAACGAGAGCGGTCCTCAGACCGCCCTGGGGTGGCCAACGGCCCAGGAATGGCCCTGGAAACGGCCTTGCAAGCCGCCCAATGAGACTTGGAAGCTCACCTTCCGGCCGGATCAAGATCTGGGCGACCCTCAGGAACGTCGTCGCCCATGTTAGGCAATTTGTGATGCATCCCGGCCCGATTGCAAGCGAGATGGTCGACGATCTTTAAGCGTTTGCAGCGCCTTAGCTAATTGGTGGTGGGCCCGGCAGGACTCGAACCTGCAACCAGACCGTTATGAGCGGCCGGCTCTAACCATTGAGCTACGGGCCCGGGAGGCGCCGACGGATAGCCGATCTCCGGCCGGCCGTCACCCGGATTTCGCCGTGCCGCGGGGGCGCCGGGCCCAGGGCGCCGGTTCCGTCCGGGTCGGCAGGTCCGCCGGTAGGTCCGCCGGTGCGGGCGCCGTGTCCTTGATCCGCCACAGGTAGCGGGCCAGGATCGAGCGGTACGGCGCGAAGGCGGCCGCCACCGCGGCGGTGTCGGCCTGCGCGGTGAGGCGGCGCAGGCAGCCCACCGCCGCCACGTCGCCCGCGGGCCAGATGTCCGGGTCGTGGAAGTGGAAGATGCCGACCATGTCGGCCGTCCAGGGGCCGACGCCGCGGATGCCGCACAGGATCGCCGACCGCTCGGGATGCGGCAGGGCGGCGAGGCCTGGCCCGAGGAGGCCCGCCGTCTCGGCCGCCACGATCGCCTGGAGCGCCCGCACCTTGTTGCCCGAGATGCCGCAGGCCCGCAGCAGCGCCGCGTCCCCGGCCTCGAACAGGCCCCTCGGGCTCGCGCCCACCGCCGCTGCCGCGGCCTCGATCCGGGCCCAGACCGCCGCCGCCGCCCGGACGGAGAGCTGCTGGTTGACCACCTCGACGAACAGGCGGTCGGCGACGCACGGATGCGCCGAGGGCTCGATCCGGATCGGACCGGCCCGCTCCAGGGCGGCCCGCAGCGGCGGATGTGCGCGCGCCGCGTCCAGGAGATGGGCATAGATGGCGGGATCCAGCATCGCCGCAGCCTTACCGGCCCGTGCGGCTTCCCGGAAGCGGGCCCGAGTCGGGCTGGAAGCGGGCCCGAAGCGGCGGTGCGGCCGCGCGCCCCGCGCCGGCCGGCCTGGACGGGACGCGCCCGCGGCCCAGGTCTCGACACCATGGCGATCTTCTTCACCGCGGACACGCATTTCGGCGACCCGCACATCCTCCGCCACCGCGGTGCGCGGTTCGGCAGCGTCGAGGCTCACGACGAGGCCTTGGTCGCCGGCTGGAACGCCGTGGTCGGCCCGGAGGACGTCGTCTGGCACCTCGGGGACTTCGCCGCCCATGCCAGCCGGGCGCATTGCGCGGCGATCTTCGCGCGGCTGAACGGCACCAAGCGCCTCGTCCGGGGCAACCACGATTCGAACCGTGTCCTGGACCTGCCCTGGGCCGAGCCGCCGGTGGAGAGCGCCCGCCTCTCCGTCGCGGACGCGCGCGGGCGGCCGCACCGCCTGTTCCTGTCGCACTACGCGCACCGGGCCTGGCCGGGCCTGTGGCGGGAGACGCGCCACCTCTACGGGCACAGCCACGGCTGGCTCGCCGACACCACGCGCTCCTGCGATGTCGGCGTGGATGCCTGGGACGACCGCCCGGTCACCCTCGACGCGATCCTGGTGCGCCAGGACGCGGCCGCTTGCGTGCCGGAGGAACTCGCGGCCCACGGCCTGCGCTGATGGGCGGGGACCGGCGCGCTATATCGTGCGCCGGAGCATCGACAGCCCGGCAGGAGGCCGCATCGCCATGACCGACATCCCCGCCCCGCCGCCGGGCCCGGCCGACGCCGCGACCCGGGCCGCGACTCAGGCCGCCACCGAAGCCGCCACCGAACTCGGCCTCGGGACCGACTGGGCCGCCCTCGGCGCGCCGGACTGGGACCGGGTCTGCCGCCGGGCCGGCGCGATCCTCGCCGGGCAGGGCCAGGCGCCGGCGCCCGGCTGGGACGGGGCCCTGGCGCGGGCCCTCGGCCGCCCCGATCCCGCGGCCGCGCGGGACGAGCTGGCCCGCGACGCGGCCAACACCGTGCTGGCCGAGAAGGGCGAGGTCTTCGCCCCGGAGGACGATGCCTGAGGCGGACGACGAGACGCCGCCGGTCGTGCCGCCGGTCGTGCCGCCGGTCGTGCCATCGGGCGGACCGGTGGTTGCCGCGGCGGGGGTGCGGGCCGATGTAGGAGGCATGCCTTATCCCGAACACCGGCCTGAACCGCGGCCCGAGCACCGGCGTGCCGCCCCGAGACCGACCGAGCGCTACGCCCCCGGCGCGGCACCCGCCGCCCTGCGGGTGATCCCCATCGCGGGCGGCCCGACCCTCGACGCGCAGACGCGCGTGCGGCTCGGCCACCAGATGCGGGCGATGTATGATCCGGTGATCGACGAGGCGCTGGATCCCCGGCTGGCGGAGCTGCTGCAGCAGCTCGATGCGGATCGGGGCGGCTCGACCTGAGATCGGGGGCGGGGGTGTCCGGCCCGCACATCCGCTGCGGCTTCCGGTGAAGAGGCTCCCATCGGTGGATCGGGGGGGTGTCACACCGATGGGAGCCCGGCCGAGTCGACGGATCGACCCAACCCGCCCCATATCGCCCAGGCGGCGGCCCGGGCGCTTTCACCTAAGTCAATTTGCTTGCGAATACGGCCGTCGAAGTGTCGAATTGGCGTATTCGATCGTGAGAATCGTCGCGATCAGGCCGAGGTGCCGGTCACCGAGAGCATGACCCCATCGCTGCCGATCTCGTCGCCGCCGTAGCCGAGCATGCGCGCGAGTTGCTCGCGGGCGCGCCAGACCCGGCTCTTCACGGTGCCGATCCGGCAGTTCATGACGACGGCGGCCTCCTCGTAGCTCAGGTTCTCGATCGCCACGAGGACCAGCGCCTCCCGCATCACCGGCGCGAGCCGATCCAGGGCCGCGCGCACGTCCTGCAGGTCGAGATGGCCCCCCTGCTCGGGGATGCTGGTCAGCCGGTCGGCGTAGCTGCCGTCGGTGTCGGCGACCTCGCGGCCCTGCTTGCGGTGCTGGCTGTAGAAGACGTTGCGGAGAATCGTGAACAGCCACGCCTCCAGGTTGGTCCCGGGGGTGAATCCGCCGCGGCCGCGCCAGCCGCGCAACAGGGTGTCCTGCACGAGATCGTCCGCCGCGGCCGGGTCGCGCGTCAACGAGACCGCGAACCGGTGCAGCGCCGGCACCACCTGCAGCAGGCCCGCGCGGAACGTTCTGTCGCGCTCGCCCTCGGCCTGCGCGAGGGCGGTCTCCAGGCGCGCGAGCAGGTCGGCGAAGGGATTCGCATCCCTGTCCGAGTCGAGGTCGATCCGGTCGTAGGCGCGACCGAGGAGCGTGCCGAGATGGGCGCGCACGGCCTCCGGCAGGCCGAAGCGGGTCTCGTCCCCGGCCTCCTCTGCGACATCCGCGATGGGATCGAGGAGCGATGGGCCTTCGGTGTCGGGCATTCGGTCCGGTCGTCGGCGGGCGGGCCGGTCAAGCCCAGAGGACCGGTTGTGGCGCGCCCCGGCCGCCCATGCCGCAACATGGGTTAACGCCTGTCCCGAACAGGGCTCAGCCGCGGGCGCCGAACCGCCGCGCCGCCGCGAGACCGGCGAGGACGGCCGCGCAGGCCCCTGCGGCGGCGAGCCCCGTGCCGAGGGCCGTACTCAGGGTTCCGGCATCGGGGACGCCCTTGCGCGCGCGCCAGCCGCCGTCGGCCCGCGTGCCCTCCGGCTTCGGCGCGCGCAGGGCCCCGTGCGTGCGCGGCCCGGGTTCGGCCCGGTCGAGGGCCCACCGGAACCCGGCACCCATCAGGTGCTCGGTCGGGTACGGAGCCAGCGCGTAGCCGACCTGCGCGAGGCGGGCCGGCCAGCCGACCGCGACCTCGTCGCGCGGGTGGCGCGTGAGGCGGAGATAGGTCTCCGCCACGGCCTCGGGCGCGTAGTACAGGTGCCCGGGATTGAGCCGCCGGCCGCTGACATTGGCGCCGTGCTCCAGGCCCGGCGTGTCGACGATGGCGGGAAATACGGCGCAGACGCGGATGCGGCGGTGCCGGGCGAGTTCCTGGCGCAGGCTCGCCGAGAAGCCGCGCAGGCCGAACTTGCTGGCCGTGTAGGCGGCGGCGAAGGGCGTCGGCGCCCAGCCGCCCATCGAGACCGTGTTGATCAGCGTCCCCCGGCCGCGGTCGAGGAAATGCGGCAGCACCGCGTAGGCCCCGTGCACGGCGCCCAGCAGGTTCACCGCGATCGTCTGCCGGTGCAGGTCCAGGGGAGCGTCCAGCAGGGGGCCGAACACCCCCACCCCGGCATTGTTGATCCAGACGTCGATGCCGCCGAAGGCCCGGAGTGCCGCCCGGGACAGGGCGTCCACCGCCTCGGGCTCTGTGACGTCGGTGGGGACCGCGACGGCCTCGGCGCCCGACGCGCGCAGGTCGCGGGCGATTCCATCAATTACGTCGGCCCGCCGCGCCGCCAGCACCACCCGGGCGCCCCGCGCCGCGAAGGCCTCGGCCGCCGCCCGGCCGATGCCGCTCGAGGCCCCGGTGATGACCACCGTCCCGCCGTCCAGGCGTGCCATGCCGGTTCTCCGCGTCGTGTGTCGTCGAGTTGCAACTGCACGGCGAACCCTTCCTCGCGCCGCGGCGTTCCCCCTCGCAGCTGCGGCCATTCGGACGCGCCGTCCCGGGCGCGTCCGAATGGCCGCCGCGACGCGCGGCCCCGAAGGCCCGCCCCCGTCTGCCCGAACCCTGCCGAGGTCGCCGATGCCTGCCCCCGATCCAGCCCCCGCCAGGGCCGCCGCGCCCGAGGGAGGCGCCTCGACGGTCTGGACCCTCGCCCTCGCCACCGCGCTGATCGGCCTCGTCGCCCTTCCCCGCCGGTCGGCGCGCGGCGCGGTCGGTGCCTCGGTCGACCGTGCGCCCGGCCGGTCCGCCGACCGGGACGGGGCGCGCCGGACGTCGCCCGCGCATGCGGGACGGGAGGCCCACGCCGTGGCCCGGGCCGAGGCCGATCGCGGGCGGCTGGCCTCGACGCCGACCGAGATCCCCGCCAAGGGCTGGAAGGACATCGCGCTGCGCGCCTATCACGACATCGGCGAGAACCGCCTGTCGCTGATCGCGGCCGGCGTCACCTTCTTCACGCTCCTGGCGATCTTCCCGGCGGTGGCGGCCCTGGTCTCCTGCTACGGCCTCGTGGCCGACGCCTCGACCATCAACGACCAGCTCGCCAGCCTCCAGGGCATCCTGCCCCAGGGCGCTCTGGAGATCGTCGGCGACCAAGTGAAGCGGCTGAACGAGCAGGGCAACACCACACTCGGGTTCAGCCTGCTCATCAGCATCGCCCTGTCCGTGTGGAGCGCCAATGGCGGCGTGAAGCACGTCTTCGACGCCCTCAACCTCGTCTACAACGAGCGCGAGAAGCGCAACTTCCTCGTCCTCAATCTCGTCTCCCTCGCCTTCACGGCGGGGGCGCTCCTGTTCCTCCTCCTGGCGCTGGCCGCGGTGGTGGTGGTGCCGGTGGTGCTGGAATTCGTCGGGCTCGGCGCGGACGCGTGGTGGCTGGCGCTGCTGCGCTGGCCGGTCCTGTTCCTGGCGGTGCTGCTCGGCCTCGCCCTGCTCTACCGCTACGGGCCGAGCCGGGACGCGCCGCGCTGGCGCTGGGTCACGCCCGGGGGCGCCCTCGCGGCCGTGTTGTGGATCGTCGCGTCGCTGCTGTTCTCCTGGTACGTCGGCCATTTCGGCAGCTACAACAAGACCTACGGCTCGCTCGGCGCGGCGATCGGCTTCATGACCTGGATCTGGCTCTCGACCATGATCGTGCTGGCCGGCGCCCAGGTGAACGCCGAGATGGAGCATCAGACCGCCGAGGACACGACCGTCGGCGAACCGCAGCCCCTGGGCACGCGCCGGGCGCGCATGGCCGATACGGTGGGCGCCGCCGCGGAGTAGCGCGGCGCCCGGCCCTCACCCGGGGCACGGCCTCCTGAGCGAGGGGGGCTCGCGGAGCGCGTCGCCGGCGAGAACGCCGACTTAACACAGGTTGGCGCGCGTTTTTCTGCTGCAGGCACAAGCCGATCAAGAAGATCCGGACTTCGATGTTCGGGCGACGGTTTGGCCCCCTGCCGATAGAAATATCCGTGCCTCATTATTTGACCGATACCCATGGCGGCGCCGTCGTTCGGGACGCTTCGGATGGGCGCGACGTCGCCCGATCCCCCATGGCCCCCCGCTTCGGCGACCTCCCCGGCGCCTGCCTGGCCGCCGGCACGCCGGCGCCCCGGTGATCTGACCGGAGGCGGACGTGGACAACCCGTTCGTACGGAAGATGGAGCGGCATGTCCGGCTCGCGCCCGAGGACCGCGCGATCCTCGACGGGTTGGGGCGCCTGCATGTCCGCCACGTCGCGGCCCGGCAGGATATCGAAGGGCAGCAGAGCGACCCGTACCACACGCACCTGATCCTCGACGGCTGGGCCTGCCGGTACAAGCAGTTCCCGGACGGCCGGCGGGCGATCGTCGCGCTGCTCCTGCCGGGCGACCTGTGCGACCCGTTCGTGTTCCGCCGGGCACGCATGGACCACGCCATCGGCGCGCTGACGCCCGTCACCGTCGCGCGGATCGCCCCGGAGCAGATCGGCGACGCGGTCCGCGGCCGGCCCGCCGTCGAGGAGTGCCTGTGGCGGGAGCTGCTCGCCGCCACGGCGATCCACCGCGAGTGGATCGCCAGCGTCGGCCGGCGCTCGGCGATCGAGCGGCTGGCGCACCTGTTCTGCGAGCTGCACCTGCGGTTGACGCGCGTCGGCCTCGCGGACGGGACGACGCTGCCGATGCCGGTGACCCAGCCCGACCTCGCCGACGCCCTCGGCCAGACGAGCGTGCACATCAACCGCACCCTGAAGGAGCTGCGCACCGGCGGCCTCGTCGCCCTGCGCAGCCGCCGCCTGACGATCCGCGACCTCGACGGACTGCGAGAGCGCGGGCTGTTCGATCCGGCCTACCTGCAGCTCTCCTGAGCGGCGCGGGCGATACGCCGCGGCACCGGAGGCCGCGTGCGCCTTGCCGCGGGGCGGCCGCGGCCGATCTGAGGTGGACCCGTCACCCGCCACCGGCGCCCGCGCGACACACGATGCACATCCACCTCGACGCGCTCGGCGGCGTCGCCGGCGACATGTTCGCCGCCGCCCTGCTGGACGCCTTCCCCGAGCATCGGGCCGGCGTGTCCGCCAGCGTCCGGGCGGTCGACGCGCGCATCGCCTGCGCGGTCAGCGCGCACAACGATGGGATCCTCACTGGCGCGCGCTTCACCGTGTCGGCGCCCGTGTCGGAGCCCGCGCCGCACCGGCACGCGCATACCGGGCACCACGACCATCCGCATGCTCACGATCATGCCCACGACCACGGCCACCGTCCCTGGTCGGAGATCCGCGCCGCGCTGGAGGCGGCGGATCTCGCGCCTTCGGTGCGGGCGCACGCGCTCGGCATCTTCGGGCATCTGGCCGCGGCGGAAGCCCGCGTCCACGGCATCGCGGTCGACGCGGTGGCGTTCCACGAGGTCGGCGCCGCCGACTCGATCGCCGACATCGTCGCCGCCGCCCACCTGATCGCCGCCCTGGAGGCGCGCAGCTGGAGCGTCTCGGCCCTGCCGCTGGGCTCCGGCCGGGTGCGGACCCAGCACGGTCCCCTCCCCGTCCCGGCCCCCGCCACGACGCTTCTGCTGGCGGGCTTCGCGACCCTCGACGACGGGATCCCCGGCGAGCGCGTCACCCCCACCGGCGCGGCGATCCTGCGCCACCTCTGCGGCGACGATCCCGGGCGCGGTCGCCCCCGAGGGATCCTCGGGCGCACCGGCATCGGCTTCGGCACCAAGGTCCTGCCGGGCCTGAGCAACTGCCTGCGCGCCCTTGTGCTGGAGGACGGCGCCGCGTCCCGCCCGGGCCGGCGGGATCTCGCGGTGATCGCCTTCGAGGTCGACGACCAGTCCAGCGAGGATCTCGCCACGGGCCTCGACCGGCTGCGCGCCGAGCCCGGCATCGTGGACGTCGTGCAGATGCCGGTCATCGGCAAGAAGGGCCGGATGATGGCCCGGATCCAGGTCCTGGTCCGTCCGGAGAGCCTGGAGGCGGCGGTCGCGGCCTGCTTCCGGGAGACCACGACCATCGGCCTGCGTTACCACCCCGTGGAGGGCGCGGTGCTCGCGCGCGCCGCCCGCACGGTCGAGCACGACGGCCGGTCGGTTCGCGTGAAGATCGTGGCGCGGCCGGGCGGGCGCACCGCCAAGGCCGAGGCCGACGACGCCCGTGACCGAGCGGGCCACGCGGCCCGGGCCGCCCTACGCCGCGAGGCCGAGCGCCTCGCCCTGGAACAGGAGCAGGAGGAGCGGTGACGCGCCAGCATCTGGAATCCGTCCTCGCCCGGCTCGGCCCCGTCGCGGTGGCGGTGAGCGGCGGGGTCGACAGCCTGACGCTCGCTACCCTCGCCCACCGGCTGGCGCCGGGGGCGGCTCTCATGGTCCACGCGGTCTCGCCGGCGGTGCCGGAGGAAG
Source organism: Methylobacterium sp. 275MFSha3.1 (assembly GCF_900108435.1). NCBI lineage: Bacteria > Pseudomonadati > Pseudomonadota > Alphaproteobacteria > Hyphomicrobiales > Methylobacteriaceae > Methylobacterium > Methylobacterium sp. 275MFSha3.1. The sequence goes on from NZ_FNWP01000024.1 coordinate 8,983, forward strand.
CGACCGCGCGCGTGCGCGCCGAGGGCGCCCGCGAGGGCTGGTCCTTACGGGTGATCGAGGCCGGCGAGTTCGCCGACCCGGCCTATCGGGCAAACCCAGTCAACCGCTGCTTCTTCTGCAAGACCAATCTCTACGGCGCGGTCCGGCGCGTCACCGACCGCCAGATCCTGTCGGGCGCGAACCGCGACGACCTCGGCGAGTACCGCCCCGGCCTCGACGCCGCCCGGGAGCACGGCGTGCGCCACCCCTACGTAGAGGCCGGGTTCGACAAGGCGTCGGTCCGGGCGCTCGCCCGCGACCTCGGCCTCGGGGCCGTGGCGGAATTGCCGGCCGCGCCCTGCCTGTCGAGCCGGGTCGAGACCGGCATCGCCATCGAGCCGGAGACCCTGACCTTCATTCACGCGGTCGAGCGGCTGGTCGGCGGAGCGCTGGCGACCGACGGCGTCGGACGGGCCGTCCGCTGTCGGGTCCGCGCCGAGGGCGTGGTGGTGGAACTCGATCCGGCGAGCCTCGCCGCCCTCGACGCCGAGGGTCGCGAGACGCTCGGGGCGGGCATCCGGGACATGGCGCCGGCCCGTCTCGCCGGCCCGGTCCGCTTCGCCCCCTACCGGGTCGGCAGCGCCTTCCTGGTCGAGCCGCGGGAGGCCCGGGCGTGAGCATCTCCGAAGAGTTCACCCTCGATTTCGCCCGGCCCGAGCGGATCGGGCTGGAGGAGGCGATCTTCTGCGCCGGCAAGAGCCCGGAGCAGATCGACGCGATCCTGGAGGCCGCCCGGGCGCGCGGCGCCTCGCTGCTCCTCACCCGCCTCGACCCGGAGAAGCGCGACCGGCTCCGGGACGTCGCGCGGCTCGACTACTGCCCGGTCTCGCGCACGGCCGTGTTCGGCGCGGCGCCGCGGGTTGCCGGCCCGGCCCGGGTCGCGGTGGTGGCGGCCGGCACCTCGGACGTACCCGTCGCCCGCGAGGCGCTGCGGGTGCTGGCCTATGCCGGACGGGCGGCCTCGCTCTTCGCCGATGTCGGCGTCGCCGGCCTGTGGCGGCTGACGTCGCGGATCGAGGAGATCCGGGCGCACCCGGTGGTGATCGTCGCCGCCGGCATGGACGCGGCTTTGCCCAGCGTCGTCGGCGGCCTCGTGGCCGGCGCGGTGATCGCGGTCCCGACCTCCGTGGGCTACGGTGTCGCCGCGGGCGGGCGCGCCGCCCTCGACGCCGTGCTGGCGAGCTGCGCGCCGGGCATCACGGTGGTCAACATCGACAACGGATACGGCGCCGCCTGCGCCGCCCTGCGCCTGCTCCACGCGGCGGGACGCCTCGCCACGGGGACCGAACGATGACGCGGCCCGACGCATTACCTCCCCTCACCAGGACATCCTCGAACGGAGACAGCCGATGGAACGCCGCAGCTTCCTCCAGGGCGCCGTGCTCGGCGCGGGCCTCGCTGGCGCCGGCAGCGCGGGTGCGGCCGTGAACGCCCCCGTCCTCCCCGGCAACCGCCCGCAGGATCCCGCGGACCTGCCCTTCGTCACCGATCCCGGCGAGCGCCGGGGCGAGATGCTCTACCGCCCGTTCGGGAAGAGCTCCGAAAAGATCTCGGCGATCGGCATGGGCGGGTTCCATCTCGGCAAGAGCGCCGTGACGGACGACGAGGCGACGCGGCTGATCCATGCCGGGATCGACCGCGGCATCACCTTCATGGACAATTGCTGGGACTACAACGAGGGGCGCTCCGAGCTGCGCATGGGCGCGGCCCTGGCCCAGGGCGGCTACCGCGACAAGGTCTTCCTGATGTCCAAGATGGACGGGCGGACCAAGGAGGAGGCGCTCAAGCAGATCGACCAGTCGCTCCTGCGCCTGCGCACGGACCGGATCGACCTCGTCCAGCACCACGAGATCCTGCGCTACGACGACCCGGACCGGGTCTTCGCCGAGGGCGGCGCCATGGATGGCTTCCTGGAGGCGAAGAAGCAGGGCAAGCTGCGCTACATCGGCTTCACCGGCCACAAGGACCCGCGCATCCACCTGCAGATGCTGGAGGTCGCCGCCGAGCGCGGCTTCCACTTCGATGCCGTGCAGATGCCGATCAACGTGATGGACGCGCATTTCCGCTCGTTCAGCCACCTCGTCCTGCCCTACCTCGTGCAGAACGGCATCGCGCCGCTCGCCATGAAGACCTTCGGCGACGGGGTGATCCTGAAGGCGGACGCGCCGATCAAGCCGCTCGAGTACCTGCACTTCTCGCTGAACCTGCCGGTCTCGGTGGTGATCACCGGCATCCAGAACCAGCGCGACCTCGACCAAGCCTTCGAGGCGGTGAAGACCTTCAAGCCGATGGACAGGACTACGGTGGCCGAGCTGCTGTCGCGCTCGAAGCCCTACGCGCTGGAGGGCAAGTACGAGCTGTTCAAGACGAGCGCGACCTTCGACGGCACCGCCAAGAACGCGGCGTGGCTCGGCGAGGACGTGGCAAGCGTGAAGAAGCTCGCGCCGACGATGGAGTAGGCGGCGGGCAAGCGCGTCCGATATTCCCCTCCCCCTTGCGGGGAGGGGTTAGGGGTGGGGGTGGTTCAGAAGGAACCGCCGAGCCCTTTCCGGCCCCACCCCCACGCGGGATCTGCGATCCCCAAACTCCTCCCCGCAAGGGGGAGGAGAGTCAGCCCCTCACGCCACGTCCTCCAGCCGGATCGGCAGGCTGCGGATCCGGCGGCCGGTGGCGTGGTGGATTGCGTTGGCGATGGCCGCGTTCACCCCGATGATCCCGAGCTCGCCCAGGCCCTTCAGGCCCAGCGCATCGACCTGATCGTCGGGATCGGGCACCAGCAGCGCCTCCACCTCCGGCGCGTCGGCCGCCGTGGGGACGAGGTACTCGGCGAGATCCGGGTTGCGGTAGGCGGCGCCGTCCACCACCGTCTCTTCGAGCAGCGCCGAGCCGAGGCCCCAGATCATCCCGCCCGTGAGCTGGCTCCGCGCGGTCAGCGGGTTGAGGATCCGCCCCGCCGCGAAGGCGCCGGTGAGCCGGGCGACGCGGATTTCCCCGGTCTCGGCGTGGACGTGGACCTCGGCGAACTGCGCGCCGAAGCCCCAGGAGACGGCCTTCCCGCCCCCACCGAGGGCGAGCCCGATATGGCCCTGCCGCAGGCCCGCGAGCGCCTTCTCCCGGTCGCCGCCCTCGGGCACGAACTCCGCGACCGTCTCGACGCCTTCCGGGCCGACGGCCTCGCCGAGCGCGATCCCGGCCCCGTCCGGCGCCGCGAGCCGGTCGCCCGCGAGGCGCAGGCTGCCCGGATCGCGGCCGGCGAGGCGCCCGCCCTGCCCGGTCGCGGCCTGCGCCAGGCTCTCGCGGATCTGGCGGCAGCCGAGCGCCAGGGCGCTCATCAGGCTGGTGGTCGTGCTCGACCCGCCCGAGATCCCCGCCGCCGGCAGGTCGGTGTCGCCGAGCCGGACGGTGACCCGCTCCACCGGCACGCCGAGACCGTCCGCCGCGCCCATCGCCAGCAGCGTGGTGATGCCGTTGCCGATCTCGTGGTGCGCGCAGGCGACCTCCGCGGCGCCGTCCGGGCCGAGCCGGACCCGCAGGGTCGCGGCCGCGATCTTGGTGGGCCGCACCGAAGTCGCGCAGCCGAGACCCACCCGCCAGGGCCCGTCGCGCATCGCGCCCGGGCGCGGCACCCGGCGCGACCAGCCGAAGGCCTTCGCGCCGGCGTCGAAGCAGGCCATCAGCGGCCGGGTCGAGAACGGTTTTCCGGAGACCGGATCGACCGCCGTGTCGTTGAGGCGGCGCAGCGCGATCGGGTCCATGCCGAGGGCCACCGCCATCTCGTCGACGGCGCTCTCCAGGGCGAACAGGAACGGCACCTCCGGGGGCGCCCGCATCGGCCCCGGCGTGTTGCGATCGACCCGCACGGCCCGCTCCTCGGTGCGGATGTTCGGGCAGGCGTAGAGGCTCGCCGTCACCTCCGCGCCCTCCATGACGAAGGGATCGAAGCGCGACGTCACGGTCTCGGCCTCGTGGACCAGGGCGGTGAACCGGCCCGTCCGGTCGGCGCCGAGTCGGATGCGGTGGCGCGATTCCGGCCGATAATTGGCGATGGTGAAGCACTGTCGCCGGCTGGGCACCAGCGAGACCGGCCGGCCGAGGCGCTTGGCCGCCAGGGCGACCAGGGCCGTGTGCTGCGACAGGGCGAATTTCGAGCCGAAATGGCCGCCGATCAGCCCCGCCACCACCCGCACCTGCGCGGGATCGAGCCCGAGCTGCGCCGCGAGCCCGTGCTGCACGGCGCCGACGTAGCGGGTTGGCTCGTGGACGGTGAGCCTTTCGCCGTCCCAGGCGGCCCGGGTGGTGAACAGCTCGATCGGGTTGTGGTGCTGGACCGGCGTCGCGTAGCGCGCCTCGACGCGGAGGGCCGCGTCCCGGAGACCCGCCTCGGCGTCGCCCCGGGCGATATCCTCGTGCTGAGCCTTCAGGTCGGCGAGGCGCACCGTCTCGGCGCCGGTGGCGTCGAAGCCGCCGGCGGCGGGCTCCTCCGCATAGGCGACCTTCACCGCACCGGCCGCCGCCTCGGCGGCGCCCAGGGTCTCGGCGACCACGAGGGCCACGATCTGGCCGGCATAGGCGACGGCGTCGGAATCGAGCGGACGGTGCGAGCTGTTGGCGTACCCGCCGGCCATCAGGTGCTTCACCGGCGCCACCGCGCCCGCGAAGTCCCGGTGGGTGAAGATCCGGAGGAGTCCCGGCACCCGCTCGGCCGCCGCGAGGTCGAACCCGGTGATGCGGCCCCGGGCGATGGTGCTGGTCACCAGGGCCGCGTGAGCCGTGTCCCGGTCCGAGCCGGTGAGGTCGGAGCTGTAGAGCGCCCGGCCGGTGACCTTGTCGGGTCCCTCGACCCGGGTGTGGGGCCGGCCGAGACGGCCGTCGGTGTCCTGCGCGCCGGCGTCCATGCCGCCCTCCCCGTTCGCGGCCGCTCGGGCCGCATCGCAAAGGGAGGAAGCGCCGTGAGGGCTCGACGGCTCCCCGGACGGTGGAGCGACAGGATGCAGCAACCGACCCGGTCGTCCTCGCGAGCGCGGCGACGCGACCCAGGGCAGCGCGCCCTGGATCAGCGCGGCGCCGCCTGGATCGCTTGGCTGCGCTCGCGAGATCGGTGCGGGCTGCGGCAGCCTTCACTGCCGCAGCCCGGGACCTCTGTTCAGGGCCTCAGTTCAGGACCTTGCCGTCCGGTCCGACCTTGACCTCCTGCTCCTTGTCGGCGCCGGCGACCTTGATCTCGTACTGGACCGAGGAGCCGTCCTTCTCGACCTCGGCCTCGTAGGCCTTGCCGCCGCCGGCCTTCTGCTCGGCGATGGCCAGCGCGTCCTTCAGCGAGGTCTTGGCGTTCTGGAAGTCGGAGGCCTTCAGCCGGGTGAAGTAGCGCTCGAACGGCTGGTTCTCGGTCTTGTAGAGGGCGCCGGTATCGGCGTTGATCCCGTACTCGACGAGCTTGCCGCTCGGGTAGACGACCTTGATCGCGTAGTGGGCCGGATCCTTGCTGCCGGCCTTCTCGAAGTCGGCGTCGATGGCGCGGCCGCCCTTCTCGTCGCCCTGCGACTCGGCGGTGGCCAGCGCCTGGGCGAGGCTGACCTTGGCGACCTTGGCGACCTGCCACTCCTTCATGTTGCTGTCGGCTTTCGTGGCCGGCTCGGCGGGCGTCGCGGTGGGCGTCTGGGCCAAGGCGAGGCCGGTGGAGAGGGCCAGGAGGCCGACTGCGGCGGTGAGACGGGTGATCATGGCGGTGTGTCCCTTCGCGGGTTCGTTCACGGATGCGTGAAACGTCGGGTCCGGAAATCCGGTTGCCCGCGATCGGGAAAAAATTCGGGTCCCGTCGCCCGGGCGGGGCCGGGTCGGCGCCTGGGGCTACGCGGGGTCGACGCCCGGCGAGACGGACGGCCGGCGCCCCTGTATGACACGCGGGCGATCCGGCGCGCCTCTCGGGGACGGCGGACGTCCCCCGGATGGAGCAGGCCATGACCGCGCACGAGCCCGAGCCGCTGGACGAGTTCACCCGCCTGCACGCCAAGCTGTCCGCCCTGGAGATCGTGCTCGGCGTCTTGATCGGGCGGCTCTCCGAGGAAAACCCGGAGATCCGCGAGGACGTGAAGCGCGACGTGGCGGCGATCCTGTCGGACCTGCCGATCGACGGCCCGAGCGAGGAGATGATCGCCGCCGAGGTCCGCCGCGCCGCCGAGGTGCTGACCAGCGTGTCGATCGGCTGAGCCGTCAGCGCGGCGGCATCCGCAGCGCCCCGTCGAGCCGGATCGTCTCGCCGTTCAGCATCGGGTTCTCGCAGATGTGGCGGACGAGGTCCGCGTATTCCGACGGGCGGCCGAGGCGCGGCGGAAACGGCACGCTTTGGCCGAGCGTGTCCTGCACGTCCTGGGGCAGGCCCGCCATCATCGGGGTCTCGAAGATGCCGGGCGCGATGGTGACCACCCGGATGCCGTGCCGGGCGAGCTCCCGGGCGATCGGCAGAGTCATGGATACCACCCCGCCCTTCGAGGCCGCGTAGGCGGCCTGCCCGATCTGGCCGTCGAAGGCCGCGATCGAGGCGGTGTTCACGATCACGCCCCGGGCGCCGGCCGCGTCCGGCGCCTCGCGGGCGATGGCGTCGGCGGCCAGCCGGATCATGTTGAACGTGCCCACGAGGTTGACCGAGACCGCCCGCGCGAAGGTCTCGAGCCGGTGCGGCCCGTCGCGGCCGACCACCTTCTCCCCCGGCGCGATGCCGGCGCAGTTCACCAGCCCGTGGAGGTGCCCGAACGCGTCGAGCGCCGTCCGGACCGCCGCCGCGCCGTCCGCCTCGCGGGTGACGTCCGTCTCGGCGAAGCGGGCCTGCGCCCCGAGGTCCGCCGCCACCCGGGCACCGGCCTCCCGGGCGATGTCGGCCACGACCACCCGCGCCCCCGCCGCCGCGAGGCCCCGCGCCGTCGCCTCCCCGAGGCCCGAGCCCGCGCCCGTGACGATGAAGACCCGGTCCCTGATCATCGCGCTCGCCATCCTGGCTCCCCGCCGCTCCCGGGCGGCCGACGGCGCCCCGCGAGTCCCGAGGTAGCGCGGCGCCGCGGCCGCCGGAAGGTGTCCGGCCCGGCACATGCGCCCCATCGCGCCCGCGCCGCGATTGACGTGTGAATTTTTCCCACATATACGTGGTGAAGATGATCCGATGTACGGGATCATATTAACGCGTGTTTCTGAGAAGTTTATCCGGTGATTCGTCTCGCGGCGGCAAGTCGTTCGGCCGCATGTGACCTGTCGTCCCCTGTATCCGGGCTGCGGACCAGCCCGCGCCCGTCATCCTCCGGTCCCGGCCGTCCGGGAGCGGCCGCTCCCTCACGCCTGATCAGGACAGCCATGGGCGCCCACTGGATCGAGAATGCGGCCCGGCACTGGCGGCACGGGCGGATCGTCGGGCACCGCTTCGCCGAGCGGCGTCCCGGCATCCGCGCGGCCCTCCGGGCGGCCGCGCCCGGCAGCGTGCTGCTCGCCGGCAATTCCCACGCGGAGCTCGTCGGCGTGCCGGATCTCGGCGGCCGGCCCTGCATCAACGTCGCGGTCGGCGGCAGCACCGCGGCCGATTGCGGCCGCCAGCTCGCGGCGCTGCGCGTCCCGGTCCGCTGCGCGGCCGCGGTGCTGATCATCGGCACCAACGACATCCAGCGCTGGCGCCATCCCGAGCGGGCCCGGGTGGTCGACCGGTTCGAGGCCGATGTCCGGGACATCCTGCGCCGCCTGGAGGCCTGGACCGCGAAGGTCTTCGTCGCCGCGATCCCGCCGATCGGTGCCGGGGCGACCGGGCGCGATCCCGCCGCCGTCGCGGTCTTCTCGGATCGCCTCGCGGCACTCTGCGCCGCGGGGGGCCGCACCTTCTTCGACCCGTTCGCGCCGTGGCGATCCGGCACCGGCGGCCTCGCCGGTCCGGGCCTCCATCGGGACGGCGTGCATCTGGCCGACTACGCGCCCCTGGCCGCGGCGCTCGCCAGCGCGGTGGTGCTCGATGCGCTCCCGCTCGCGCCCGTCCGGAGGCCCGTGCCGGCCGCGCCCCTACGGATCCTGCGCGCCGCCTGGATCGGCCGGCCATGAGGCTCCGCGCGCGCCTCGCCGCGGCCCTGCGGCCGCCCGCGCGCGCCGGCGTGCAGCACCTGCCCCAGCGGGTCTGGCCCGGCGAGGAGGCGGCCTGGCGCGACGAGAACGGCGTCCGCCACCCGCGGGCGGTGCGCCGTGCCCTCGCGGCGCTGGCCGCCCTCGAACCCCGCGGTCGCTACGGCGCCCGGATCGAGGGACGGGGCAAGGTCGTGACCGGCCCGGCCAGCGCGCTCGTCCTGCGCGACGCGGAGGCGGAGATCGGGTTCGTCCTCGGCCTCACGCCCGACGGGTACGGCGCGGAGCCGTTCTGAGCGGATCCGGATCAGGGCGGGGTCGTGCACAGCAGGGTCGGCGCGCAGGCCGTCCGGAAGCCTGCCCGCGCGTAGAGGGCCTCGGTCCTGCCGTCGGCCGGACATTGCAGGAAGACCTGCGCGGCTCCCCGCGCCCGCGCCTCGCGCAGGGCCGCGACCGTCACGGCGGTGCCGAGGCCGCGGCGCTGCCGGTCGGCCCGCGTGCTGACATTGTACAGGCCCGCCGTCTCGCCGCGCAGGTAGAGGCTGGCGCACGCCGCCGGGCCGGCGGCGTCGCGCAGGACGAGGTGCAGGGTCACGAGGCCGTGCCGGCCCCGGGCCGCGCGCAGCGCCGGGATGTAGTAGCGGCGCAGATGCGTCCGCACGCCCGGCGCGTCGGACAGGTGGGCGAAGACCCGCTCGAAATCCGGCCCCGGCGCGGGCGTCGCCTGCACGGTGACGGCGCTGCCGGCCGGGGCCGGCGCCGGAAGCTCCCGCGCCACCATCCAGCGCGCCGGGTAGAGGATCGCGGGCTCGAACAGGGCGCGCAGCAGCGCGATCTCGCCGTCGTCCCGGGCCAGGAAGGCCGGCGCCCGGGCTCGCCCGAGGGCGGCCGCGCCCGCCCAGGCGAACTGGTCGGGACGGTGCACGCCGAAGGCGAAGTTCACGGTCGGGTCCGGGATGCTGCGCGACCAGACGTAGCCGGCGCCCCCGGGGCCGTGCTCGACGCCGTCGATCAGGGAGCCGGTGAGCGCGGCCACATGGGCGTCGCGCAGGGTCTCGAAGGTCGGTTCGGGCGCCTGCATGTCAGGCGGCCGTCCGAGCGGAGGCTCGCGCGGGGGACGGCGCCCGGGCCTCGGCGGTGTCCCTGGCTGCGTCCCCGGCCGTGTCCCCGGCCGTGCCCTGACCCCCCTCCGCAGCCGTGTCCGCGCCCGCCTCCTGGCCGTGCCTGTCCATCCGCTCGCTCCTGCGCCGCTCGGGCTTCGACGGAGTGACGGTTGAGGCGGGGCGCCGTTCATGCTGTCGCACCCGGTGCCGGCGGATGGCGCCCGCACGAAACCTCTGAACGCCGGACGGGCCCATCCGTCAGGGAGGTGCCGGCGACGCGGAGGTGCCGGCGACGCGCGGAGGACGGATGACGGACGCTTCGAGCCAGCGGATGCGCGACGCGGGGGCGCATCCCCCGAAGCCGCGCGATGACGGGGGGCGTGAAACCGCGCGGGACGCCGCGCCGGTGTCCCTCACCCTGGAGGGGACCCGCGAAGTGCCGGTGATCCGCCTCGCCGAGCCGGTCGCGCCGGCGGCGGCCGCGGAGGCGATCCTGGCGCGCGCCGAGGCGCTGACCGCCCAGGACATGCAGGTCCTGCGCATCGTCGTCGCGGCCGATCCGGCGACGTCCGGGCGGCTGCTCGACCTCGGCGCGGCCCGGGCCCTCGGTGACGGCGACGGGGTCGAGATCCTGCCGGGGCTCCTCTGGCAATGCGCCGCCCGCTGGCTCCCGCGGGCCCGGCCGCCCTTCCCCGAGCTGTTCACCGCCACGGCCGGCCGCCGCCACCCGCTGCGGCCCCGGACGCCCGCCGGCACGGTCTACGCGCGGGCGATCCCGTGGCTCGATCGGCGTCTGAGCTTCCGCACGATGACGGAGCCCGGCGACGTCGCCCTGTTCTCGACCTGGATGAACGACCCCCGCATCGCCGCGATCTGGCAGGAGACCGGTACCCTGGAGGCGCACGCCGCCTACATCGCCGGGCTCCAGGCCGACCCCGCGACCCTGCCGCTGCTCGGCTGCCTCGACGGCAGGCCGTTCGGCTATTTCGAGCTGTACTGGGCGCGGGAGAGCCGCCTCGGGCCGCTCTACGAGGCCGGCCCCTACGACCGCGGCTGGCACGTCGCGATCGGCGACGCGTCCGTGCGCGGGCGGCCCGCGCTCTCGGCCTGGCTGCCGTCGCTGATGCACTACCTGTTCCTCGACGAGCCGCGCACGCAGCGCGTCGTCGGCGAGCCGCGGGCCGATCACGCCCAGCAGATCCGGAACCTCCACGGCTCCGGCTTCGCGACGATCGCGACCGTCGACTTCCCCCACAAGCGCGCGGCCCTGGTCGCGCTGTCGCGCGAGCACTTCGTGCGCGACCGGCTCTGGGTGCCGGGGGCGGCCGCCGCCGACGCCGCGCCGCGGCCTCCCGCGGTGCCCGCCTAGACCGCCCTCTGCGAACAGGGGTGCGCGTCCGGTGACGCCCCCGCCCCCGCCCCCGCCCACGGGTCCGTCGCCGGCGGGCTGATGATCGCCTGCGCCGGGCCGCGGCTGAGGTCCTAGTTGACGGGCGCGGTCCGGCGCCGCTGCCGGCCTGGGGCCTCGGCGCGCGCCGGGCAGGCGGCGCAGCGCCGGTCGAGGGCCGCGAGGCAGTGCAGGTGGCCGCGGCGCACGAGGCCGCACACCAGCGCGCGCGAGACCCCGAGCCGGGCCGCGATCTCGATCTGCGGCACGCCCTCGACCCGGTGGAGCTGGAAGGCCGTGCGCACCGGCTCCGGCAGCTCGGCCACCGCGGCCTCCACCTGCCGCAGGGATTCCCGCGACGCCGCGGCCGCCTCGGGGGTGCCGGTGCCGGGATCGGCCGGGTCCGGCGCGGCGTCGAGGCCGGTGAACAGGCGCCGCTCGAGACCCTGCCGCCGCGCCCGGTCCAGGGCGAGGTTGCGCACCATCCGCCCGACATAGGCGGCCTGGATCGCGGTCTGGGCCGGGGGCGGATCGGCGATCAGCCGGAGCAGCACGTCCTGGACCACGTCCTCCGCCTGGGCCGGGCAGCCGAGGATGCGGCGCGCCCGCGCCAGATAGGCGGCGCGATGGCGCTCGAACGCCGCGAGGTTCCATGATCCGCCGGGCGGAGGGCGGCCGGGCCGGCCCGGCGGGACCGCGGCGATCCCGTGGCCGGAGGGACCGGCGTCGCAGTTCCAGGTCGCCACTGTCCCGCTCACAAGCTCCCATCGGCACGGCGCGTGCGGGTGGGACGCGTAACACGCGGCTGTTCTGTGTAACAACGTCTATCTTCGTGGATTGGAATTATTAAAACTCGACAGATTGCCGGATGCCTGAGGGAATAGAGGAAACATCTGGTGGAGCGCCCGGCAGCAGGGCGGGAAGTCATTCCGGATCCCGAATCCTGCGGTGCCACGCCCGGGATCGGGCCGGCGGCCGCGCCGGATTTCCGCTCGCGCCAGGGTCCGTCGGCGCGTGTATGCTGGCGCTTCCTCGATTCGGGGCGCGGTGCGCGCCGCCGAACCTGTCCCCGCAGGATCGCGGCAGGAGAGCCAGGGCCGCGATGCCGTCCGTCGATACGCTCGTCCCGGTGGGTGCCTTCGCGCTGCTGGTCCTGGCGTTCGCCGTGAAGCACCTCGCGGCGGACTTCTTCCTTCAGACTAACTGGATGGCGCAGGGCAAGCAGCGGTCGTCCGCCTGGCTCGCCCCCCTCTGCGCCCATACCGGCCTGCACGGTCTCGGCACGCTGGCGATCGCGCTGGCGGTGAAGCCGGCCCTGTGGTGGCTGGCGCTCGTCGATTTCGCGATCCACACGGGGATCGATCGCGGCAAGGTGCTGGTCGGCCAGCGGACCCGCCTGCCGGCCACGGACGCCCGGTTCTGGTGGCTGATCGGCATCGACCAGTTCCTGCACCAAGTCACCCATCTCGGGCTCGCCGTGGTGCTGGCGGCGGCCTGACCCCTGACCGGGAGAGCGGGCGCCGCCGGGCGCCTCACTGCATCTCGGCCTCGAGCAGCCGGTTCGTGTCGGAGACCTTGCCGGCCAGTTCCAGGATCAGGAAGCGCTGGAAGGCGAGCGCGAGGTCCGGGCGCTCCCGCTCCATCCGCGCGAGGGCGGCGCGGTCGATGACGACCACCCGGCAGGGGCTCTCGGCGACGGCGGTGGCGGTGCGCCGCCCGCCCTGGACCAGCGCGATCTCGCCGATCACGGTGCCGGCCGTGGTGGTGCGCAGGCGCAGGTTGCCGCGGCCGGGGACCTCCATCTCGATGGAGACGAGGCCCTGCTCCAGGAAGTAGAGGGCATCGGCCGCCTCCCCCTGGCGCATCAGCGCGGCGCCCGCCGCGAGCTCGCGGACCGTCAGGTAGGGCGCGAAGTCGTCCGGGCCGAACGTGCTGCCGAGCCGGTCGGCCATGTGCCGGGCGAAGACGGCGACTTCCCCCGGGCCGGCGCCGCCGGCCTCCGCCAGGAGCGTCGCCTCGGCGGCGCGCAGGGCCTCGTCCAGCGTGTCGAGGATCCGGACACGCGGGTCGGCGGTGAGGCCGCTGCGGGTGATCAGCAGGCGCGCGATCGGATCCACGTGGACCAGCAGCACCTCGAAGCGCCGCTGCTCGGCGAGCTGGCCGACCTTGCGGAACGCGATCAGCGCCGAGCTGTCGAGTCCCACGGTCTCGCGGAAATCCAGGATCAGCACGCGCAGATCCCCGGCCTCCGCGGCGGCCCGGCGGAAGATCGCCTGCGCGTTGAGGAAGAACAGGTAGCCCTGCAGGGTGTAGATCCGGGTCCGGTCGCCGGCCGCCTCGAGCCGCGCGGCGGCGTCGGGGCCGCGGATCACGCTGCTGCGCCGGTCCGCCCCGGAGAGCGACCGGCGAATCGCGCCGATCTGCCCGTACTGGACCCCGAAGATCAGGATCGCCAGCAGGACGCCGACGAGGAAGCCCGTGGTGGCCCCGAAATACGCGGTGGCGGTGCACACGACCAGCGCGATGGCGATCTCCCAGCCCGGCAGGGTCCGGCTGGCGACGCCGAGGTTGAACAGGAGCCCGATGCCGATGGCGATCAGGGCGCCGCCGGCCAGCGGGCGGGGCAGCAGCGCCAGGGGGCTCGCGCCGACGATGAGGAGCGCCGCCATGACCGTGAGGGTCAGCCACCAGCCGAGCCAGTGGCCGCCGCCGATGTTGTGCAGCAGCAGCGTCGAGGTCCGGCCGAAGCCCATCGCGGAGCTGCCGAACACGCTGCCGACCAGGTTGGTGGCGCCCGAGGCGACGAACATCCGGTCGATGTCGAGGTCGCGCCGGATCTCCAGCTCGACGCTCACCACGTAGAGGATCTGGATGATCACCGCCACGACGACCAGGGTGGCGATCTTGGGCCAGATCGGCAGGAGCAGGTGCGGATCGAAGGCCGTCAGGCTGCCGATGGCGGGCGGCCGCAGCAGCGTGCCCGTCGGCAGCGGCTCGATCAGCCATCCCGATGCCTGCCCGGCGGCGACGCTGGTGCCCGTCCAGGCCAGCCCGAGATGGACCACCGCGAGGCTCGACAGGATCACCGTCGGGTAGGTCCCCCAGTGCCGGACGATCCGGGGGAGGTAGAAGGCGCAGAACCCGATCACGAGGGTCAGGGCGATGCGCGCGAGCGCCCCGGCATCGATCCGGCCCGGATCGAGGTTCGCCGGATCGACGGCGTGGAGCAGGGCCGCGAGCGGGTCGTCGACATGGCCGCCGATCTGCACGCCGCTGCGCAGGAACAGCAGGCCGACGCCGCCGAGGAAGCCGGCGAGCACCGGGTAGGGCAGGAGCTGCACCAGCAGGGAGGCCCGCAGGGTGCCGAGCAGCGCGAAGATCACGCCGGTAGCGAAGGTCGAGACGCCGCAGGCGACGAGCACGAGCTGGCCGACCGTCTCCGGATCGGTGACGCCCGCGGCCTCGAGCTGCCCGGCGACCGCCGCGGCGATTGCCGCCTGCACGATCGCGGCCGCGCCGATGAAGGACAGCGAGATCCGCGCGGTGCGGCGCAGCGCGATGAAGACGAGGCTGCCCAGCACGTAGGCCGCGAGCAGCGCCGATAGGCCGGCCGCGCGGCTCTCCGCCAGCGGCCCCGAGAAGATGAGTTGGGAGTAGCTGATGAGGTCGAGGAGCAGCACCATCACGGTGACGGCCGCCGCCGCCCCGATGCGGGCCCCGCGCAGGATCGCCGCGCGGCCGCCGGCCGGGGATGCGGTCCCGGCGGACGTCAGGTCGGTTGTCGTCATCGGCACGGTACCCGCGTCTCGAAATCCCGATGGGCGCGGAGATCGCAGATCCCGGGGCAGATCCCGTGCGATCACGCGCACGGATCGTCGCCGAATCGCAGGACCTGACCTTGGCCACGCCAGTTCTCAACCGATGGCAGGCGCCGGCTTAAATTATCGTGCAGGCCGCTTCCGCGCGGCAGCATTGTGGGATCGCCGCGGTGGAACGCGCGGCGGATCGGCCGATCCGCCGCGCCGTCGGGGGCTCCCGGGTCGCGGCCGCCGCGACGGGCGTTCGGCCCTCAGCGCGCCTCGCTGACGCGCTTGGTCGCCCGCTGCTCCTTCTTGTAGGCGGTGATCGCCGCCGAGCAGTTCGGGGAGAGCTTCTTGAGGTTGGCCTTGAAGCAGGCCTCGACCTCCGGGCCACCCGGTGCGTAGGCGCTGCAGAAATCCATGTAGTCGCCGGTGCAGTACTGCTTGAGGGCTTCCCGGGCCGGGGATTGCTCCGCGAAGGCCGCGGCGGGGCCGAGGCACAGACCGATGGCCAGGAGGGCCGTCTTGGTCGAAGTCATCGAAATCCTACGCTCGTCCAGGCCGCGCGAGCGGGTCGCGCGGCGATGGGCGGTGCGGATGGGCGCCAAGGATGGCATGACCATGACGTCCGGGCTGCCCGAACGCAGATCAGCCATGCCCCGTGCCGGCGGGGCCGCCGGTCAGTGCGCGCTGACGCGGCGGGTCGGCACGAGGTCGTTGGCGATGATCTCGCCGAACGGGCCGTCGTTGCGGGCATTGCCGGCCGGCCGCCCGGTCGTGGCGCGCAGCGGCAGCTTCGGGAAGACCAGCTCGGCGAACCGGTAGGCCTCCTCCAGGTGCGGGTAGCCCGAGAGGATGAAGCGGTCGATCCCGAGATCGATGTACTCCTTCATCCGGTCGGCGACCTGGTCGGCCGAGCCGACCAGGGCCGTCCCGGCGCCGCCGCGGACGAGGCCGACGCCGGCCCAGAGGTTCGGCGCCACCACGAGCTTGTCGCGGCTGCCGCCGTGGAGCGCCATCATGCGGCTCTGGCCGACGGAATCCTGCCGCTTCAGGGTCTCCTGCGCCTTGGCGATGGTGGCGTCGTCGAGCTTCGAGATCAGCTGCTCGGCGGCCTCCCAGGCCGCGGCTTCGGTCTCGCGGGCGATGACGTGCAGGCGGATGCCGTACGAGAAGGTCTTGCCCTTCGCCTCGGCGGCCTCCCGGGCGGCGGCGATCTTCTCGGCGACCTGGGCCGGGGGCTCGCCCCAGGTCAGGTAGACGTCGCAATGCTCGGCCGCGACCGCCATGCCGGCCGCCGACGAGCCGCCGAAATAGAGCGGCGGGTAGGGCTTCTGCACCGGCGGGAAGATCAGCCGGCCGTTCTCGGTGCGCAGGTGATCGCCCCGGAAGGTCACGGTCTCGCCCGCGAGCAGGCCGCGCCAGATCGTCAGGAACTCGTCGGTGACGGCGTAGCGTTCGTCGTGGGACAGGAACACGCCGTCGCCGGCGAGTTCCACCGGGTCGCCGCCGGTGACGACGTTGATCAGGAGGCGCCCGTCCGAGATCCGGTCGAGGGTCGCGGTCATGCGGGCCGCCGCGGAGGGCTCCATCAGGCCCGGCCGCACCGCCACGAGGAAGCGCAGCTGCTTGGTCAGCGGCGCCAGCGCCGAGGCGACGATCCAGGAATCCTCGCAGGAGCGTCCGGTGGGCAGCAGCACGCCGTAATAGCCGAGCTCGTCCGCCCCCTGCGCGATCTGCCGGAGATAGCTGAGCGAGACGTCCCGGGCCCCCTCCCGCGCGCCGAGATAGCGGCCGTCGCCGTGGGTCGGCAGGAACCAGAGGACGTCGGCGCGCCCGTCATTGGCTGCTGTCATCGGAATCTCCTGTGCGGCCCGGTGGCCGGATGCGGAAAAGCCGGACCCGACTGCGCGGGTCCGGTGATCGTCGAGAGCTAGGGCGGGCCGCCGCTTCCGGGAAACGGCGACCCCGCGTTCAGGCGGTCGGCTGCGATCCGAGCAGGTGATCGAGGATGCGGCCCTCGAGGCGGGCGAGGTCCGGATCCCCGCGCCGGCGCGGCCGCGGCACGTCGACCCGCAAGTCGAGGGCGATCCGGCCGGCCTCGACCACGAGGATGCGGTCGGCCAGCGCCACGGCCTCGGTGACGTCGTGCGTGACGAGGAGCGCGGTGAACCCCTGCGCCCGCCAGATCCGCTCGATCAGGTCCTGCATGCCGATCCGGGTCAGGGCGTCGAGGGCGCCCAGCGGCTCGTCGAGGGCGAGCAGGCCCGGCCGGCTCACCAGCGCCCGGGCCAGGGCCACGCGCTGGCGCTGGCCGCCCGACAGGGTGGCGGGCCACTGCCCGGCCTTGTCGGCGAGGCCGACCTCGGCGAGCGCCGCCAGTGCCCGCTCCCGGCGCTCGGCCCGGGAGCCGTGCCCCGACAGGCCGACCGCGACGTTGTCGACGACCCGCGCCCAGGGCAGCAGCCGCGGCTCCTGGAACATGATCCGCTTCGGCGGCTCGGACCGGCGCGGGGAGCGTTCCGGCCCCTCCAGGTCGATCCGCCCGCCCGTGGGCGTGTCGAGCCCGAGGATGAGGCGCAGCAGGGTGCTCTTGCCGCAGCCGGAGCGGCCGACCACCGCGGTGAACCCGCCGGCCGGCAGGAACAGGTTCAGGCCCTCGATGACGGCGGTGCCGTCGAAGCTCTTGTCCAAGTCGCGGACGGTGACGGCGATCCCGCGGGCCGGCGGCGAGGGGGGCGAATCCGCGGGCAGATCCGCGGGCAGATCCGCTTGCCTGTGCCCCGGGGCGGGGCCGGGCGCCGGGCGCGGATCCGTGCCCGGGTCGGGAAGCGCCTCGCGGCGGACGGCGTCGAGCAGCATCAGGCGCTCCTGTAGGCGGGGTTCCAGGCGAGGCAGGCGCGCTCGAGCTGGCGGGTCAGGGCGTCGGCGAACTTGCCGAGGGCGGCGTAGATCAGGATCGCCAGCACGACGACGTCGACCAGCATGAACTCCCGGGCCTGCATGGCCATGTAGCCGAGCCCCGACGAGGCCGAGATCGTCTCGGCGACGATCAGCGTCAGCCACATGATGCCCAGCGCGTAGCGCAGGCCCACGAAGATCGACGGCAGGGCGCCGGGCAGCACCACGCGGGTGAACAGCTCGGTGCGGGACATGCCGTAGACCCGGCCCATCTCCACGAGGCCCGGATCCACCGAGCGGATGCCGTGCAGGGTGTTGGCGTAGATCGGGAAGAACACGCCGAGCGCCACGAGGAACAGCTTGGCCTCCTCGCCGATGCCGAACCACAGGATCACCAGCGGGATCAGCGACAGGTGGGGCACGTTGCGCACCATCTGCACCGAGGTGTCGGTGAGCCGCTCCGACAGGCGCGACAGGCCGTTGGCGAGGCCGAGCCCGAAGCCGATGCCGCCGCCGATCACGAAGCCCGCCAGCGCCCGCAGGGTGCTGACGCCGAGATTGGTCCAGAGCTCCCCGGTCCGCCCGGCCTCCCAGCCGGCCCGGACCACGTCGAGGGGCGCCGGCATGAAACGGTTGGAGACGAGGCCGGCCGAGACCGCGGCCTGCCAGCCCAGCAGGATGGCGGCCGGCAGCAGCCAGGGCACCGCGGAGTCGCGCAGGCGAACGAGCTTCGAGGGGCGCATCAGCGGTTCTCCGTCCGCTTCTCGGACTTGAGGGCGTCCGCGGGCCGGGGGGGCGTCCAGACCGCGTCGGCGACCCGGACGGGCTTCGGCAGGAGCCCGAGACGGTGGAAGCTGTCGGCGACCCTCTGCTGGTCGGCGATCGCGGCCGCGTCGAGGGGCGCGACGCCGTAGGACAGGCGGCCGAGCGCCACGGCGAGAACCGGCGCGGGGATGCCCACCGAGGGCGCCAGTTCCGCCGCCACGGCGTCGGCATGGCCCTCCGCCCAGGCGTCGATCTCCCCGATCGCCTGCAGCACGGCCGAGACGATCGCGGGGCTGGTGTCGGTGAAGCCGCGCCGGGACAGGTAGAACTGGCGGTTGGGGGCGAGTGCGTGCCCGTCGACCCCGCGCCCGTCGACCAGGACCCGGGCGCCCGTGGCGCGCTCGGCGGCGGCCTGGAACGGGTCCCAGATCACCCAGGCATCGACGGAGCCGCGCACGAACGCGGCGTTGGCGTCGGCCGGCGCGAGGTAGGCGAGCGTCACCGCGTCGTAGGGGACGCCCGCCTGCTCCAGGGCGCGCACCAGCAGGTAGTGGACGTTCGATCCCTTGTTGAGGGCGACGGTCTTGCCGCGCAGGTCGGCGACGCTGCGGATCGGGCTGTCCTTGGGCACGAGGATCGCCTCGCCCCGCGGCGCCGGCGGCTCGGCGGCCACGTAGCGCAGCTCCGGGCTCGCCGCCTGGGCGAAGATCGGCGGCGCCTCGCCGGCCGAGCCGAGATCGATCGCCCCGGCATTCAGCGCCTCCAGGAGCGGCGGGCCGGACGGGAACTCGGACCACGCCACCGCGGTGCCGAGGGGCTGGAGGGCCTTCTCCAGGGTGCCGCGGGCCTTCAGCAGCACGAGGGACCCGTATTTCTGGTAGCCGATGCGGATGGTGCCGGCCGCGCGGGCCGGCCGCAGCAGCGCGGCAGCCGCGAGGCCGAGGCCGGCGGACAGGAGGAGGCGGCGGTTCGGGGCGGGGGCGCCGGCGGATGACAGGGACAGCGCGCGGGGCGATCGGTCGGTCATGGCTCTCTGCGGTCGTCTCAGCCGTTGCGGGCGGGGGGCGTCCAGACCGCGTCGGCGATGCGGATCGGCTTCGGGATCAGCTTCAGGGCGTGGAAGCGGTCGGCGACCCGCTGCTGCTCGGCGGCGACGCGGTCGGTCATCGGTCCGATCACGTAGTCGGTCCGGTCCACCGCCCGCCGCGTCGCGGCCAGCGGCACGCCGGTGCCCTGCGACAGGAGTTCCGCCACCGCGCCGCGATTCTGCGTGCACCAGGCCGCCACCTCGCCCAGGGCGTCGATCGCCGCGGTGAGGACCGGGGCCCGGCTCTCCGCGAAGGGCCGGCTCGCCAGGAAGAAGTTGTTCTGCGGGGTGACGTCGGTGGCGCGCACCAGCACGCGCACGCCCTCCCCCTGCTCGGCGATGGCGAAGTACGGGTCCCAGATCGTCCAGGCGTCGATGCTGCCCCGGGCGAAGGCGGCCGCGGCGTCCGCGGGCGCCAGCGTCACCGGCTCGATGTCGGCGTAGCTCAGGCCGGCCTTCTCCAGCGCCGCGATGGTCAGGTTGTGGGAGCTCGACGCCTTGGCGAAGGCGACGCGCTTGCCCTTGAGCTCGGCGAGGCTGCGGATCTCCGAGCCCTTCGGCAGCAGGATCCCGGCGCCGGAGCCGCCGGCCTCCTGGGCGGCCGCGTAGACGAGGTTGGAGCGCGCGGCCTGGGCGAAGATCGGCGGGGCGTCGCCGGTCTGGCCGAGATCGATCCCGTCCAGCGACAGGGCCTCCAGCAGCGGCGGCCCGAAGGAGAACTCGACCCAGCGCACCGCGTATCCGAGGGGCTCCAGGCGCTTCTCGATGATCTTCTGCTGCTTGGCGACGACCAGGATGCCGTTCTTCTGGTAGCCGATCCGCAGCACGCCGGGCTCGGCCGCCCGGGCGCCCGGGACGAGGGCCGGGACGAGGGCCGGCGCGAGGGCCGGCGCGAGGGGCAGGGCCGCGAGGGCGGCCAGCAGGGCGCGACGGTCGAGCATCGGCCGGCTCACTCGGCGGCGGCGAGGGTGAGCGGCGCCGCGGCCGCCCGGTGCACGAGCAGCGCGGCGAGCTGCCCGCCGGCCTCGCGGGCGCGGGCGCGCACCCCGGCCTCCGTCAGCGCGCCGTCGCTGAAATCGGGATCGGAGGCGTAGACCGCGGTCGGGATCTGGAGCGCCCCGAAGAAGCCGAAGAGCGGCCGGAACGCGTGCTCGACCACGAGGGCGTGGCGCGCGCCGCCGCCCGTGGCCACGATCGCCACGGGCTTCCCGGCGAGCGCCCCCGGATCGACCAGGTCGAACAGGTGCTTGAACAGGCCGGTATAGGCGCCCTTGTAGACCGGCGAGCCGACGACCAGCCCGTCCGCCTCCTCGATGGCCGCGAGCACGCCGCGCGCGGCCGGCGCGAGCTGGTCGCGGGTCCAGGCGGCGCCGAGGCCGGTCCCGGCATCGACGAAGTCGAGGATCTCCGCGTCGAGGGGAGCCTGGGCGCTGGCCTCGCGGAGCACGGCGTCCACCAGCGTGCGGGTCTTCGAGGGCCGCTGCACGTTGGCGCTCAGCCCGACAAGTCTCGGTCGTGTCATTCCGGATGCCTTGCTGTGAGACAGGATGACGGACCGCCCCGTCTCCGAAGAGCGGAGGTTGCGCGGCCGGACATCCGAACAGGCCGCTAGAATTGATGGCTGCGACTTCCGCCGTCAATGAAACGGCGTTCCCAATTGCCCGGTGAAGGAAAAACGTTCTCCTCGAAATCGGGCGTCCAATATGGACTTTCATCTCGACCGCCGCGCGGGATGGGCGCGAGATCTTGCGTGTCGGCGGTTCATCGGCGCGAGAGACGGGGTTTTATTCTCTCAACGCGCCCGGCGGGAGAAGCGTGTTCTCGATACGTGGGCGGACTCGGAACCGAATCGCCAGGCCCGGGATCCGGGGTGGCGGGGGAGGCCGACGCGACCGGAACGCCACCCGCGCTGACACCCTCGCGGTCGCCAGCGTCGTCGTCGTCGACCCGCCCTGCGGCTCCGGATCGACAGGCGGTGCCTACTTGCGGACGAGGAGGTGCTGCACGGTGCCGTCGTCGCCGTACTTGGTCCACATCTGCGCGCAGGCCTCCTCCGGACGCTCCCGGAGCTGTGCCAGTTCCGCGTCGAGGTCGTGTTGCAGGGCGACCGAGCGCTTCTTCGTGAAGAAGTCCGCGTGGTTCAGATGGTTCTCGCGCGAGAACTGACGGAAACGCTCCGTGTCGATCCGGACGGCCGGACAGTTTCTCGCGGCCAGATCGGCCTCGATCCCCGGGCGGAGTGCCGGAATGTCCTTCTGCAAGGACGAGCGACGGGCTTCGGCCCAGGTACCGAACACGGCCCAGGCCAGTGCGGCCGCCACGAGAGGAGCAAATCTATTCATCGCAAGACGTATCGCTGTGCTGCGACATCCTAAATCTCGCACCTGCGATAAGTTCGATCAGGACCGCAGAAGGCAAGACACTTCTGTGTGAAAGCGCACACCCCGCGACAGGCGCGGCGCCGGGTTCGGAACCCGGACGGCCTCAGTAGGCCGGGACGACGCGCGTCTCGGGCAGCGGCGCCCGCATGGTGAAGTGCAGCCCGGCCGGCTGGAAATCGAAGGCGATCTCCGCCTGGCACTGGACCTTCAGGACGCGCTGCAGCAGCGTCGAGCCGAAGCCCTTCCGCGTCGGCGCCGCCGTGGCCGGGCCGCCCCGCTCGGTCCAGTCGAGGTGGAGCATGCGGGCGGCCGGCGTCTGCTCGATATCCCACCGGATCGCGATCCGGCCCTCCGGGACCGACAGGGCGCCGTGCTTGGCCGCGTTGGTCGTCAGCTCGTGGATGGCCATGCCGGTCGGGACCGCGAGGTCGCCCATCAGGTCGATCGCGGGGCCGTCCAGCTGGATGCGGGCGCCCTCGACGTCGTTGTAGGGCCCGAGCTCGTTCATCAGCATCTCGCGCAGGGGCGCCTGCTGCCAGTAATCCTCGGTCAGGAGATTGTGGGTCTTGGCCAGCGAGATCACCCGCGCCGAGAACGACGCATAGAACGCGTCGACGCTGGTCGCGGACCGGGCCGAGGCCCCGAGCAGCGCCTGCACAGTGGCCAGCGTGTTCTTCACCCGGTGATGCAGCTCGCGGATCAAGAGCGCCTGCCGCTCGGTCGTGCGCTCGCGCTCCTCGAGATGGGCGCGCGCCTCGAGCTGCCGGCGCTTGGCGCGGTGGGCGGAGCGGGCCGCCATGATCAGCGTCGCCGGGTGGAACGGGCGTTCCAGCACGCTGACATTGCCGAGCATGTCGGTCAGCTGCGCGTTGGGCTCGGCGCCCCGCAGCCGCAGGAGGATGAACGGGAAATCGGACCAGGGCGGCTGCGCGGCGATCCAGTCCGCCAGGGCCTGGCGGTTCGAGGACAGCAGCGCCTCCTCGGTGAGGACCGCGCAGGCGGCCGCGTCGAGCCGGGAGACCACGTCCGCGAGGCTGGCGCACACCTGTGCCGCGATCCGCGCCTCGCCGAGGATCGCTGCGGCGACGGCGGCGTCGCGGCCACCCGGCGCGAAGATGAGAACCGGCAGTTCAGCCTCGGTCATCAGCCGCGCGGGTTGGCAGGAGCGACGACCGCTCACCCTCGAATGTCGGAACGCCGGTCATGATACCTCGGAACGCGCTGAGCGGTTCGCCAACGCGGATCCCGCCGGAGTCGATCCGCAATTCGCGGATCGTGTCCTCGTGGCTGCCAGTCCGCTTCTTCACGACCGAGATCGCGCGCCGCAGCCGCCCGTCGGCCTCGAAGGTGCGGAACAGCAGGATCGTGTCGCTGAGGTAGGTGAGGTCGACAGTCGCGCCCATCGCCCCGATCATGCCGTGCTGGGCCAGGACGAGGAGCGAGAGCACGCCCTGCTGGTTCAGGTAGGTCAGCATCTCGTGCATCTGCAGGAGCAGGTAATTCTCCTCCGGCATGGCGTTGTGATAGCCGGTCAGGGAGTCGATCACGACCGTCGTCACGCCCCGGTGCTCGACCGCGTTCTGGACGATGTCGGCGAGTTCGCCGGGCGAGACCTCGGCCGGGTCGATCTGCTCGACGATGAGCGATCCGGCGGCGATCGCGTCGTCGACCGGCATGGCGAGACCGCGGGCCCGGCGACTGAGGACGCCGGTGGTCTCGTCGAAGCTGAGGATCAGCGCGCGCTCGCCGCGGGCGATCGCCGCGGTGACGCAGGTGAGCGCCACCGTCGACTTGCCGACGCCGGACGGTCCGATCAGCATCGTGCTGGTGCCCCGGTCGAGGCCGCCGCCGAGCAGCTGGTCCAGTTCGGGGCTGCCCGTGCCGCACTGGTCGTCGGGGAAGGTGCCGAGATGCTCGGCCGCGACGAGGCGCGGGAACACCGTGAGCCCGCCGCGCCGGATGACGTAGTCGTGGAAACCGCCCCGGAACGGCGTGCCGCGCATCTTGATCACGCGCAGGCGCCGCCGCTCGCCGCCGTACAGGGGCGCGAGCTGCTCCAGCCGGATCACGGCGTGGCTGAGGCTGTGCAGGTTCAGGTCGTCCGTCTCGGCGGTGAGATCGTCGAGGAGCAGCGCCGTGGTGTTCTGGATGAGCAGGAAGCTGCGCAGGGCGTGGACCTGCCTGCGGTAGCGCAGCGATCCCTGTGAGAGCAGCCGGATCTCCGAGAGGCTGTCGAACACCACGCGCTGCGGCTTGAGCCGCTCGATCTCGGCGATCGCCATCCGGACGGTCTCGCCGAGCTCGAGGTCGGACGAGTGGACGAGGCTCTGCTGCTGCCCGGGGTCGAGGCTGAGTTCCGGCGCGACGAGCTCGCAGATCTCGATGCCGTCGACGGACCAGCCGTGGCGCTCCGCGACGTTCAGGAGCTCGCGCCGGCTCTCCGAGAGCGTGATGTACAGGCAGCGCTCGCCCCGGCGCACGCCGTCGAGGAGGAACTGCATCGCCAGCGTCGTCTTGCCGGATCCGGGCCGCCCCTCGATGAGGTGCGAGCGCTGGGACGCGTAGCCGCCGGCCAGGATGTGGTCGAGGCCGGTCACCCCGGTGGAGACCGGTGCCGCGTCGTGATCGGTCACTGCCATGTCGAGGTCTCTGCCGTCGTCCCACGGGCGGGCGGCCCGTCAACCGCGCGACGGGCCGCGGAGCCCGGTCTCGTACACGAAGCCGCGCGCAGCGCGAAACGCCGCCGCGCGGCCGGCACCGCGCGCCTGCCCGACGGGCGCGCGGCGCGGACGTCGGCCTCGGCGAGACGATCCGGGACCCGGCGAGCGCGGGCTCTGCGGCCGCGGGACGGTCCCTCCCCCGGTCAGGTCGGAAGGCCCGGCGCCCGCCGGGAGCGGGCGCCGGGGCGGTCAGGGCGTCACTGGCTGCCCGGGCCCTTCGCGAGTCCGGCCAGGGTGAACAGGTCCACCGACAGCTTCGCGCCGATCACGAAGGCGTCCGGGATCGGCTTCGGGCGGAACGGGAAGCGGGTCTGGTCCGGGTCGATCACGTATTGCAGGTTCGGCATCAGCCGCACGGCCGGGGTGAGCTGGA
This sequence comes from Methylobacterium sp. 275MFSha3.1, assembly GCF_900108435.1. NCBI lineage: Bacteria > Pseudomonadati > Pseudomonadota > Alphaproteobacteria > Hyphomicrobiales > Methylobacteriaceae > Methylobacterium > Methylobacterium sp. 275MFSha3.1. Next base: position 33,627 of record NZ_FNWP01000024.1, read on the forward strand.
TGCCGTAACTCAGCTCGAGGATGGTCTGCAGGGACTCGACGGTCCGGGTGCCGAGCCCCAGCGACGCGCGCGCCGCCCGGATGTTGGCCGTGCCCACGGGGGAGAGCTTCTCCATGGCGAAGACGAAGCCGAGGGTGTCGTAGGGCCGGCCCGGGAAGGTGCCGGTCAGCACGGCGCCGCCCTCCAGGAAGTAATCCTGGGTCTGCCGTCCGCCGGTCCCGCCGATCGCGACGCCGAACACCGACAGGCCCTGGACGCCGTTCGGATCCGGCCGCCAGACCATCTGGTCGAAGCGGGCGTAGACCGCCGACCGGCCGAACCGGGTCAGCGGATCGAGGCCGCTGAAGACCTGGGCGGCGCCCCGCCGGTCGAGCACGGGATCCGTGTAGTCCGACCGGTCGAACACGGCGCCGATGCTGTAGTTGCGCGGCAGCGGGTCGTTGCCGAAATTGGTCGAGTAGCCGACCTCCACCGGCACCAGGTATCCGGTGGCGCCGCTGGTCGACCAGTCGACGCCGTTCCGGGTCGGCAGCTGGTCGCGCGGGTTCACCTCGTAGATGCCGGCGTGCAGGAACACCCTGTCGGTGACCCAGGCCTTGGCATGGCCGCCCCAGGTCGCGATCGGCCAGTAGGTGAAGTTCGTCAGCTTGAAGATGGACTTGGGCGCGCCGCAGGTCGCGTTGTTCTGGAAGTTGCAGTAGAGTGGCGAGGCCAGGAAGTTGGGGTTGGCGAGCAGGCGGCCGACCTCGATGTCGAGGCGGTTGTCGAACAGCTTCTGCTCGTAGGACAGCAGCGTCAGGTGGGCGGTCTGGCCGCCGCCGTAGATCTCCTGCACGCTGCCGTTGAAGCCGATGTCATCCTGCGCCAAGCTCCGGCCGTGGCGCTGGGTAACGATCGTGTGGACCGAGCCGCCGTCGATGCCGGCGAGGCGGCCGAGATCGGCGTCGAGGCCGAACGCGATCTGGCCCGCATAGGCCGATCCCTGCCGGATGCCGCCGGACGGGTTGGCGGCGAACTCGCCCGTGTAGTTCAGGACCATACTGATCCCGTTGCCGAGATCGAGGGTGCCCGGCGGCAGGCTGGGCGGCGTCGCGCTGCTGCCCTGCACGTCGAGGCTGGCGGCGGCGCTGCTGGCGCCCGAGAAGCTCCGCGCCTCCCGGATGACCCGCCGCCGGGCGCGGTTCGCCCGGTACCGGGCCTTCTGCGCCGGGCTCGCCTTCGGTCTCGGATTCACCGGGGCCGGTCCCCCGTCCGGTGCCGTCGCCTCGACCTGCGCGACCGCCGGGCCCGCGCCCGCCGTGATCGACGCGGCGCAGAACGCCAGTGCGGCCCATCGCCAATGCTTTGCCCGATGCTTGCCCCGATGCTTTCCCCGATGCTTTCCCATGTGTGACTCCCCCTTAACCGCGCGGCCTTGCCTGGCTCTGTCGCGTTCGTGTCCCGCAGGGGGGCCTCCCGGTCAGTCCGTGAAGGCCTCCACCGCGCGGCGCTCGCCGCGCATGAAGGCGTCGGCGGCGTGGATCAGCGGATTCAGGTCGACGTCGCTGGTGCCGGAGCGGACCAGGGCGGCGAAGCGGTCGTAGAGGCCGCGGTACTCCGCCTCGGACGGGAGCGGCTGGTCGCGGCCGGCGATCGACAGGGCGGCCCCGCCCCGCGACAGGACCAGGGGGCCGTCGTCGGTCTCGACGCGGATGTCCCAGGTCTGCGGCCCGGTCTGGCGCCAGTCGAACCGGGCGCGGATCGGGGTGCCGGCGGCGTCCGCGAAGTGCAGGTCGGCGGCGATCGGCGCCTGCCGGTTCTCCGGCACCGACAGGGTCGCGCCGGTGAGGAAGAACGGCGGCAGGATGTGGGTGGCGATCGACAGGGCGTTGATCCCCGGATCGAACACGCCCATCCCGCCCGCGTCCCAGATCCAGTCCTGGCCGGGGTGCCAGTGCCGGACATCCTCCAGCCAGGCGATCGCCACCGACCGGATCCTGCGGCCCGACAGCCACCGGCGGGCGGGCTCCACCCCCGGCGCGCAGCGGGAGTGCCAGCTCGCGAACAGGCTCACGCCCCGGTCCCGCGCGGCCGCGACCAGGAGCCCGACCTCGGCCAGCGTCGCGCCCGGGGGCTTCTCGAGGAAGACGTGGCGTCCGGCCGCGATCGCCGCCAGGGCCGCCGCGCACCGCGCCTGCGGCGGCTGGCACAGGGCGACGGCGTCGAGGTCGCCGTGCGCCGCCAGCATCGCCTCCAGGCTGCCGTAGCTCGGCACCCCGTCGAGGCCGCCGTGCCGGCTCGCCACCGCCACGAGCGCGTAGTCCGGCGAGGCGGCGATGGCCGGCAGGTGCTGGTCGCGGGCGATCTTGCCGACGCCCACGAGGCCGATGCGGATCGGGGCCGCCATGTCAGAGCACCCGCACGGACGGCGCGTCCGCCGGCGCGATCGCCAGCGGGTTGCGCAGGGGCAGCGTGAACGGCGCCGCCGCGATCTCGAACACGTCGCCCGGCCGCGTCGCGACGCCGTCGCTGAACGACAGGGTCGCGGTCCCAAAGAAGTGGACGTGCACGTCGCCGGGGCGCCGGAACGGCGCGTACTTGAAGTGGTGCAGCTCCAGATTGGCGATGCTGTGGGACATGTTGGCCTCCCCGGACAGGAACGGCTTCTCCCAGAGCACAGCTCCGTCGCGCAGGATGCGGCTCGTGCCGCGCACGTCCGGCGGCAGGGCCCCGAGCCACAGCTCCGGGCCGAGGGCGGCCGGGCGGAGCTTGGAATGGGCGAGCCACAGGTAGTTGCCGCGCTCGGTCACGTGGTCGGAGAACTCGTTCGCCAGGGCGAAGCCGAGGCGCACCGGCGTTCCGTCGGCGTCGATCAGGTAGATCCCGGCGATCTCCGGCTCCTCGCCGCCGTCGCCCTTGTAGAACCACTCGGGCTGCGCGCCGGTCTCGCCCGGCGCCGGCTTCCCGCCCTCGACGCCCATCCGGAACATGCGCATCGAATCGGTCGGCGCCGGGTCTGTCGCGGCCGCGCGGTGCATCGCGTCGCGGCCCTCGGCGGAGCCGAGATGCGTCAGGCCGGTGCCGCTCAGCATCAGGTGCGCGGGATCGGCGTGGTCGATGGGCGGCAGGAGCCGGACCGCGTCGAGATCGACGGGCGCGCCGAGCCCCGCGCGCTCCGCCGTCGCGGTCAGATCGTCCCCCGCCGCGAGGGCCCTGTGCGCCAGGGCGAGCACGCTGTCGACGCCGAGCACCCGCCGCGCCCGGCCGTCGGCGAGCAGCGCGACGGCCCGCTGCCCGTCGGCCGCGCGGAATTGTAGGAGTGATCGTCCCATCTGTGTCCTCCCGGGGATGCCCGCTTCGGGGCGTCCTGAACGCGCTGCCGTCGAGGGTCGCGCGGCGGCCTGTCAGCGGCCGGGTTGCGGGGCGCGAGCGCCGTCGATCCGGCGCGCCAAGTCCCGGTGGCGGGCCGGGCGCGGGAACCGCTCGGTCGCCAGCGGCCCGACCGCGCCGTTGCGGCCGCCCGAGGTCGCCGGGAACGGACCGCCCTGCACCATCGCGGGGGCGACCCCCGCGCCGACCCGGACGCTTCCGCGGACCGTTGCGAATCCTGTCGATTCACTACTCATACAATTAGGCTAGAGCAGTTCGCCTCCGGCCGCAAGCGCGGCCGCGACTTCGGTGCGGCGGGCGTTCCTCTTTGCGCTCCTACAACTTCAGGATACGATCACGCCGTTCCTGCCCCGACCCGGTGGCCCGGACCGGAGGTGGATGCGGTGAGGCAGGAGCGGAGCTCGGAGAACGTGACGCTGCCCCTCGCCTCGGGGTCGCGCCGCATCCACGGCTCGGTCGCCCGCGATCTGGGCGCGGCGATCCTCGGCGGCCGCTACGCGCCCGGGGACGTGCTGCCCGGCGAGATCGAATTCTCTGAGAAATTGAACGTCTCGCGCACCGCCTATCGCGAGGCGATCCGCATCCTGAGCGCGAAAGGGCTCGTCGAGAGCCGCCCGCGCACCGGCACCCGCGTCAGCCAGCGCAGCCGCTGGAACCTGCTCGATCCCGACATCCTCGCCTGGGCCTTCGAGTCGGAGCCGAGCGAGTCCTTCATCCGCGACCTGTTCGAGCTGCGGATGATCGTCGAGCCGGCCGCGGCCGCGCTCGCGGCCGAGCGGCGCTCCGGCCTCGACATCGCCCGGATGGGGCACGCCCTGGAGGAGATGGGCCGCCACGGCCTCGCCACCGAGGCCGGGCGGGCCGCCGACCAGGCCTTCCACAACACGATCCTGGAAGCGGCCCGCAACGGCGCGCTGATCGCCCTGTCGAGCTCCATCGCCGCCGCGGTCACGTGGACGACGATCTTCAAGCACCGCCGCCAGGGCCTGCCCCGGGACCCGATGCCGGATCACCGCGCCCTCTACGACGCGATCGTGGCGGGCGACCCGGACGCCGCCCGCGCGACGATGACCGAGCTGGTCCGCCTCGCCCTCGCCGACACTGAGCTGGCGATGCGGCCCTGACGGTGCCGGCGGCGGGGCGCCGCCGGCCCGGACATTGCCCGAGTGGCCCGAGTGGCCTCAGTGGTTGTCGCGCGGCACGCCCCGCGTCTGCGCGATGCGCTGGAACGCCTCGGCGCCCTCCAGGATGGCCCCGGTGTGCATCTGCCCCACCGCGGCGCGCTGCATCGCCTGCCAGGGGGTCTGCGAGGCCGGATAGGCGTAGCCGCCCGCCGCCTCCAGGGCCGCGCGCCGCCGCGCGATCTCGTCGGCGTCGACCAGCATGTCGGCGGTGCCGCGGCGCAGGTCGATCCGCACCCGGTCGCCGGTGCGCAGGAGGGCGAGGCCGCCGCCGGCCGCCGCCTCGGGCGAGGCGTTGAGGATCGACGGCGAGCCGGAGGTGCCGGACTGGCGCCCGTCGCCGAGGCAGGGCAGCGCGTGCACGCCGGCCCGGATCAGCTGCGCGGGCGGGCGCATGTTCACCACCTCGGCCGCCCCCGGATAGCCCACGGGCCCGGCCCCGCGCATGACCAGCAGGGTCTCCTCGGTGATGCCGAGGCTCGGGTCGTCGATCCGGGCGTGGTAATCCTCCGGCCCGTCGAACACCACGACGGGACCCTCGAAGGCGTCCGGATCCTCCGGGTTCGACAGGTAGCGGCTGCGGAACTCCGCGCCGATGACGCTGGTCTTCATCACCGCGGCGTCGAACAGGTTGCCGCGCAGAACCAGGAAGCCCGCCGCCTCCTTGAGCGGCCGGTCGATCGGCCGGATCACGTCCTCGTCCTCGATCGCGGCGCCGCGGCAATTGTCGCCGAGGGTGCGCCCGTTCACGGTGAGGGCGCCCTCGCGGATCAGGCCGCGGCGCATGAGCTGCGCCACCACCGCGGGCAAGCTGCCGGCGCGGTAGTAATCCTCGCCGAGATAGGCGCCCGCCGGCTGCAGGTTGACGAGGAGCGGCACGTCGAGGCCGTGGGTCTGCCAGTCCGCGATGTCGAGCGCGACCCCCATGTGGCGGGCGATCGCCGCGAGGTGGATCGGCGCGTTGGTCGAGCCGCCGATCGCGGAATTGACCGCGATGGCGTTGAGGAAGGCGTCGCGGGTCAGGATGTCGGAGGGCTTCAGGTCCTCGGCCACCATGGCGACGACGCGCTTGCCTGTCAGGTAGGCGGCCTCCTGCCGGTCGCGGTAGGGCGCCGGGATCGCGGCCGAGCCGGGCAGCATCATGCCGAGCGCCTCGGCCAGCGTGTTCATCGTGGTGGCGGTGCCCATCGTGTTGCAGAAGCCGGTCGAGGGCGCCGACGAGGTCACCAGCTTGATGAAGCCGTCGTGGTCGATCTCGCCGGCCGCCAGCATCTCGCGGGCCTTCCAGACGATCGTGCCGGATCCGGTGCGCTGGCCCTTGAACCAGCCGTTGAGCATCGGCCCCACCGACAGGGCGATGGCCGGGATGTTCACGGTGGCGGCCGCCATCAGGCAGGCTGGGGTGGTCTTGTCGCAGCCCGTGGTCAGCACGACCCCGTCGAGGGGGTAGCCGTAGAGCAGCTCCACGAGCCCGAGATAGGCGAGGTTGCGATCGAGGCCCGCGGTCGGCCGCTTGCCGGTCTCCTGGATCGGGTGGACGGGAAACTCCAGGACGATCCCGCCCGCCTCGCGGATGCCCTCGCGGATCCGCTCCGCGAGGACGAGGTGGTGGCGATTGCACGGGGACAGGTCCGAGCCGGTCTGGGCGATGCCGATGATCGGTTTGCCCGAGCGCAGCTCCTCCAGGCTGAGGCCGAAGTTCAGGTAGCGCTCCAGGTAGAGCGCCGTCATGTCGATATTGTCGGGGTTGTTGAACCACGCGCGCGAGCGCAGGGGCCGTGCAATCGGTCGGTCGGTCATTTCTGGGTCCGGTGGGCGGGGCTGGTCGAGAAGCGGTAGGTGATCACGTTCCGGTAGGTCTTGCCGGGATCGAGCCGGGCCGAGCCGAAGGCCGGCTGGTTCGGCGTGTCGGGGAAGAGCTCCGGCTCCAGCGCCAGGGCGTCCGACTGGCGGTAGGCGAGGCCGGACTTACCGACCGCGGTCCCGTTGAGGAAGTTGCCGGCGTAGAACTGGAGGCCTGGCTGGTTGCTCGCCACGTCGAGGATGCGGCCCGATCCCGGATCCTCGACCCGCGCCACGGGGTGCGGCTCGGCCGTGGGCGCGTTGGTCACGACCCAGTTGTGGTCGTAGCCGCGCCCGCGCACGATCTGCGCGTCCCGCCCGTCGCGGATCCGCGCGCCGATCACCGCGGGCTCGCGGAAGTCGAAGGGCGTGCCGGCCACCGGCAGGTGCGCCCCGGTCGGGATCAGGGTGGCGTCGACCGGCGTGAAGCGCTCCGCCGGGATGGTCAGAATCTGGTCGAGGATCGAGCGGCCCGAGCCCTCGCCCGCGAGGTTGAAGAAGCTGTGGTTGGTCAGGTTGACGATCGTCGGCTTGTCGGTCGTCGCCTCGTAGGTGACCGTGAGCGTGTTCGTTTCGTCCAGCGCGTAGGTGGCGGTCGCCGTCAGCGTGCCGGGATAGCCCTCCTCGCCGTCCGGGCTGACGTAGCGCAGGGTGACCGAGGGGGCCGCGCCGCCCTTGACCGCGGTGATCGTCCAGAGCCGCTTGTCGAAGCCGGACGCGCCGCCGTGCAGGGCGTTCGGGCCGTCGTTGGTGGCCAGCGTGTAGGTCCGGCCGTCGAGGGTGAAGCGCCCGGCGCGGATGCGGTTGGCGTAGCGCCCGACGCTCGCGCCGAAATAGTTGCCCTTGGCCAGGTAGGAGGCGAGGTCGTTGTAGCCGAGCACGACGTCTGCGGCCTTGCCGGAGCGGTCCGGCACGTCGAGGCTCCGCAGGAGCGCCCCCCACGACAGGATCCGCGCCGTGACGCCCTTGCCGTTCGTCAGCGTCACCTCCTCCACCGTCCGGCCGTCCGGCAGCGTGCCGAACACCGCCCGGGTCGGCTCGGCCGCCCGGGCCGGTTCCGGCGTCAGGCCCGGCAGGGCCGCACAGGCGCACAGCGCCAGGGATCCCACTCCACGCATCGCGCTCTCCCCCTTCGTGATTCCGCCCGCCGCGCCGGTCGTGCGCCGGACCGCGACGGGACTCGCGGTTGACGTCCGCGAGCCCGATATATACTCAGACAAATAAAAGGAACAACACGGGACCCCGACAAGGCGGCCCGAGAGGCAGAAGACAACGCCGGATGGCAGGACCGATCGCGACCGCGGGGACCGCGGCGCCCCGGACGGGGGCGGAGGCCGCGCGCGACCGGGGCGGCTACCGCCCGGCCCTGTCGCTGCTGGCGAGCCTGTTCTTCATGTGGGGCTTCATCACGGTCATCAACAACACGCTGCTGCCGCACCTGCGCAGCGTGTTCGACCTCGACTACACGCAGACCACGCTGATCGAGTCCGTCTGGTTCATCGCCTACTTCGTCGCCTCGATCCCGGCGGCCAAGCTGATCGAGCGCGTCGGCTACCAGCGCGCCCTGGTGACGGGACTGGGCATCATGGCGCTGGGCACGCTCGGGATGATCCTGGCCGCCCACCGGGTCTCCTACGCGATCACGCTCACGGCCCTGTTCGTGATCGCCAGCGGCATCACCCTCCTGCAGGTCGCCGCGAACCCCTACGTGGCGGTGGTCGGCCCGGCCGAGAGCGCCCCGGCGCGGCTCAACCTCGTGCAGGCGTTCAACTCCCTCGGGACGACCCTGGCGCCGCTGTTCGGCGGCTACCTGATCCTCGGCCGCTCGGCCTCGGGCAACGCCGCCGCCGGGGCCACCCTGACCCCCGCCGAGCGCCTGGCCGACGCGCAGTCGGTGCAGCTGCCCTACCTGATCGTGGCGGTGGTGCTCGTCGTCCTCGCCGCGGTCATCGCCCGCTTCCCGCTGCCCGCCATCAGCGGTTCCGGCGGCATCACCGCCCGGGCCGCCAGGGCCGAGCGCGCCGGCCTGTCGCTCTGGCGCCACCGCAACCTCGTGCTCGGCGTGCCGGCGATCTTCATCTACCTGATCGCCGAGATCGGGGTGTCGAACCTGTTCATCAACTTCGTGTCGCAGCCCGAGATCGGGGACCTGACCCACGCCCAGGCCTCGCGCTACCTGTTCCTGCTCTGGGGCGGCATGATGGTCGGCCGCTTCGTCGGCAGCTACCTGATGCAGCGGCGCCCGGCCGAGACCGTGCTGGCCGGCGCGGCGATCGGCGCCTGCGCGGTGATGCTGGTGGCGACCTTCGCGACCGGCCACCTCGCCCTGTGGGCGCTGATCTCGGTCGGCCTGTTCCACGCGATCATGTTCCCGACGATCTTCACCCTGGGCATCCGCGGCCTCGGTCCGCTCACCGAGGAGGGCGCCGGGCTGCTGATCATGGCGATCGCGGGCGGGTCGCTGGTGGTGGTGCAGGGCTGGGCGGCGGACCGGTACGGGCTGCAGCACTCCTTCCTGATCACCGCCGCCTGCGAGCTCTACGTCCTGTTCTACGCGCTCTGGGGCTGCCGGACCGGCGCCGCAGCGCGGCCGGCCGGCGCCTGAGCGTCGGCCAGATCGGGGAGCCCGCCATGGACCTGCGGATCCGCATCCTCGACCGGCCCCGGCGCGACCGGCTCGGCGAGGGCCCGGTCTGGGTTCCGGAGCGGGGCGTGCTGTTCTGGGTCGATATCGAGGCGCCGGCCCTGAACTGGCTGGACCTCGCCGACGGCGCCGTGGGCACGCGCCCGTTCCCGGAACCGCTCGGCTGGATCATCCCCCGCGCGGGCCGGCGCGACTTCGTCGTCGGGCTGAAGAGCGGCTTCGCGACCTACGACCTGGAGGCCGACCGCCTCGCGCCGATCGGCGACCCCGAGCCCGACGATCCCGACAACCGCCTGAACGACGCCAAGGTCGATCTCGCCGGCCGGATCTGGGCCGGGAGCATGCACCAGGCCGAGACCGCGGTGTCGGGCGCCCTGCACCGGCTCGACCCGGACCTGACGTGGCGGCGGATGGATACCAGCTACGGCGTCGCCAACGGGCCGACCTTCAGCCGCGACGGCCGGATCCTCTATCACAGCGACAGCGCCGCCCGGACGGTCTACGCCTTCGACCTCGCCGCCGACGGGGCGCTGACGGGCAAGCAGCCCTTCCTCCGCTTCCCCGACGATTGGGGCTGGCCCGACGGCATGACCACGGACGAAGAGGGCTGCCTGTGGATCGCCCACTGGGGCGGCGGCCGGCTCAGCCGCTTCGATCCCGCGGGGCGCCTGCTGCGCGCGATCCCCCTGCCCGCCCCCAACATCACGAGCTGCGCCTTCGCGGGTCCCGGCCTCGACCGGCTGTTCGTCACCTCGGCTGCGCGGGGGGCGGAGCACGTGCCGGAGGCCGGCGCGCTGTTCGAGCTCGACGTCGGCGTCGCCGGCCTGCCGCCCCGCGCCTTCGCGGGCTGACCGACCCGGCGCCGAGGACGTGAGTCCCCTGCGCAGATCTTTCCTCCAGCGGGGCGGGTCCTCCGGCGTCCGAGCTGCCGCAGCGGGCGGTCGCCGGTCGGCAGTCGCGGGCAGGCGGTCGCGGGATCGTGCGTCGGCGTCCTCCGGATGGGGGATGCGGTCGCCCTGTGGCGGGTCTACGGTCGGGCCTTCTCCGAGACGAGATCACCTTCAAGCCCGCCCGGCCAGGCCGCGGCGGGCTTCTTGTCGGGCGCTACCGCCGGATCGGCAGCCGGTGGCGGGCGTACCCGGCGGCGTCGCGCACGACCAAGCTCCAGGACCGGTCGGGATCGGCGGCGCAGACCTCGTCGGCCATCTCGGCGATCACGCTGCGCGCCTCGGCCATGGCCTCGGCCAGGCTGCCGACCTCCACGCCGTCGTCGTCCCGGATCGTCTCCTCGCCGCTCTCGAGGTCGAAGTAGAAGCGCTCGGACACCGACCTCCCCCCTGCTGCAGCCCCGCGGCGATCGTCCGGATATCTCAACGTAGTGCGATACACGACTGGGAAAGGTCTTCGGTCGGATAAACCTTAATGCATCTAAAACATGGAGTTTGCTCGGATCTGCGCCGTCCGCCCGAGATTCCGCTCACGTTATCAAGTACAAGAATCCCCAGCGTCCCCCCGCCGTCGTCCGACGGCCCGGAGCGGTGGCGCGCCTGAGCCGGGGCCCCGTGACATGTCGACCTCCGCCAACCCGCCAGACCCGTGCGCCGAGACGGCCGCGCTCCGCAAGGACAAGCTGCGCGCGCACATCAGGAGCGTGCTGTCGACGATCCGGTCCCATCATACGGGCCGCGGGGCGCCGTCGATCCGGGCCACGGGCTACGTCCTTGGAGGGTGGTTCTGCGGCTCGGCCGCGGCAACGATCCCGCTTTTTACGTAGCAACGGTCCGTCCAAGGGATGTGTTTCTCGAGGCGCCGCGATCCGGCGCTTCGAACGGCGTCCCATGGCAGAGAACACCCAGCTTCGATCCCATATCCGCGGCGTGCTGCTCAGATTGGTGCGGCGCCTGCGCGATCGGGCCGGCTGACGGGGTCCTGTTCGAGGCCGGTGGGACAATTGCGAGACAACTGCGAGACAACCGCGAGGAGGCCGGTGCGCCGCGCGGCGCACCAACCCCGTCGTCCGGCCGCTTACCCCGGCTGAGCGCCCATCATCGCCTGCATCCGATCGAGCCGGGCGATGTGCAGGTTGATCAGCGGCAGGGCGCCGCGGGCGATCGCGCGCAGGCCGGGATCCTCGCCCGACCGGGCGTAGGCGCCGTGGATGCCCAGCGCCTCCTGATGGCCCTGGAGCGAGGCGTTCACGAAGGTGGCGTCGTATTGCGGCCCCGGCGGCATGGCGCTGAGCTGCGCCAGGATCTGCGCCTTCTGCGCGTCGGTGGTCATGCCCTGGGCCGGAGCCGGTCCGCCGAGCACGCCGCCGACGACACCGCCGGCGACGCTGCCCGCCGCATTCACGGCCGTGCCGGCCACCGCCACCGGCGCCGCGACGAGGCCGCCGATCAGGCCACCCGGGCCCGCCGCGGCCGGGCCCGGGATCGGGGCGCCGCCCGTGTAGGCGCTGATCTTGCGGGCGAGGTTCACCTGTTCGACCACCTCCGCGCGGGCGAACTTCTTGACGGCGGGATTGGTGGTCTTCGCGTGAGCGTCGCGGGCCGTGTTCTCCAGGAACAGGCCGCCGCCGGTGGCCATCTGGAGATAGGCGCCGGTCGGAATCGCGCCGGCCGGCGTGACCTGCGCGAGGGCTGTGCGGGTGACCGCCAGGGCCGCGGTGGCGCCCAGCATCGTGGTGAGGAGAGCGCGTCTGTGCATGCGACGGTGCATCATGGGAGTGGCATCCGGATTGGGTGAGGCACCCGACGCCCCGATCATCGCTTGAGGTGCTGCCCGGCGAACCGCACAGGGGGGACAAGGTTCCTGCCCGGCGGGCCGTCCGAACGGCGGGATCGGGGCACCGAGAAACCGCAGGATGGATCGGATTTCGCGCGCGAATGACCGGTCCTGCGCAGCCTTTGCGCGGGCATACGCCGTCTTCGCCGCCCGGCCCGCGGCTTTATCTCCGATCGATACAGATCTAGATTGGCGCACCGAACGAGGCAGCGCCGCGCGGGGGGCGCGGCCATCCGGACCGGCTCTCGAGGTGACGATGGGCCAGACGACGATCAAGGACGTCGCCCGACGGGCCGGCGTGAGCTTCCAGACGGTCTCGCTGGTCCTGAACCACCCGCAGAAGGTCGCCCGGACCACGCGCGAGACCATCGAGACGGCCATGCGCGACCTGGACTTCGTGCCCAGCCTCGCCGCCCGGTCCCTGCGCAAGAAGCCCAGTCGCAGCATCGCCTGCGTGTTCGCTCCGGCGCCGGAGCCCGCCGCCGACGGGGGCCGCCCGGGGGAGACGGCCGATCACGGCCACGTCCTCCGGACCTTCGGCACCGTCACCGACCGGCAGGGCTACACCCTGGTCCACCGCTGCCGCCGCGCCGACGACCCGGACGGCCCGGGCCGGATCGCCGGCCTCGTCAGCGAGGCCCGGGTCGACGGCCTCGTGGTCTTCGCCGAGGATCGGGACGACCCGCTGATCGGCCTGCTCCAGGCCAAGCGATGCCCGTTCGTGGTGTTCGGCCTGGAGGTGCCCGGCACGCACTACGTCGCGCTGGCGGAGCGCGACGCGGTCCACGGGGCCGTCCGCCACCTGATCGCGGCGGGGAGCCGGTCGATCTGCCTGCTCGCGGGCGACGCGCGCCGGCCCGCCGCCGCCACCGAGCGGTTCCGCGGCTACCAGGATGCCCTCGCGGAGGCGGGGCTGCCCCTGCGCGACGCCCTCGTGGTCTCCTGCGACGGGACCGCCGCGGGCGGCTACCGGGCCGCGCGGGCTCTCCTGGAGGCCGGACCCGGCGCCCGGCCGGACGCCGTCGTGGCCGCCAGCGACCGGGTGGCGTTCGGCGTGCTGCGGGCGCTGCACGAGGGCGGCGTGCGGGTCCCCGCGGAGATCCGCGTCGTCGGCTTCGACAACCTCAGCCAGGGGGCCTACGCGGTCCCGAGCCTGACCTCGGTCGATGTCCCGGTGCTCGACATGGTCCGGTCCGCCTTCGCGACGCTGGTCGAACTGATCGAGGGGACGCGGGCGCCGGACGACCTCGCCCAGACGCTGTTCCCCGCGCGCCTCGTCGTGCGCGAGTCGAGTGCGCCGGCGGCACCCTAGCGAGGCCGGCTCTCACTCCGCCGCGAGGACGCCCGCGCCGGCTTCGCCGCGCCCGAACTGCGCCGCGTGCAGGCGGCTGTAGGGGCCGCCGGCGGCGAGCAGAGCCGCGTGCCGGCCCTCCTCGACGACCCCGCCCTCCCCCAGGACCACGATGCGGTCGGCGTCCCGGATGGTGGCGAGGCGGTGGGCGATCACCAGGGTCGTGCGCCCGCGGGCGAGCTCGGCGAGCGCCCGCTGGATCTCCCGCTCGGTCTCGGTGTCGAGCGCCGAGGTCGCCTCGTCGAGGATCAAGATCGGCGGGTTCTTGAGGAAGACCCGCGCGATGGCGATGCGCTGCTTCTGGCCGCCCGACAGGCGCACGCCGCGCTCGCCCACCACGGTGTCGAGGCCCTCCGGCAGGCTGTCGATCAGCCCGCCGAGACGGGCGCGCCGCGCGGCGGCGTCGATCTCGGCCTCGGCGGCGTCGAGGCGGCCGTAGGCGATGTTCTCCCGGATCGTGCCGGCGAACAGGAACACGTCCTGCTGGACGATGCCGATCTGGCGGCGCAGGCTCGCCAGGGTGATGTCGCGGATGTCGATCCCGTCGACGGTGATGCGGCCCGCCTCGACCTCGTAGAAGCGCGGCAGCAGGGCGCAGAGGGTGGTCTTGCCGACCCCCGAGGGACCCACGAACGCCACCGTCTCGCCGGCCGCCACCGCTAGGTCGAGGCCGGCGAAGACCGGGCGGCCGGGCCCGTAGCCGAAGCCCACCCCCTCGAAACGAATGTCGCCGCGCAGGGCGCCGACCGCGCGGGCGCCGGGCCGGTCGGTGATGTCGGGCTCGGTGGCCAGCAGTTCCTGGTAACGGCGGAAGCCCGCGACCCCCTTCGGGTACGTCTCGACCACGGCGCCGATCTTCTCCAGCGGCCGGTAGAACACGCCCACCAGCAGCAGGAAGCCCACGAAGCCCCCGGGCGTCAGGTCGCCCCGGACCACGAAGGCGGCGCCGCCGAGCAGCACCGCAATCTGGACGAGGCGCAGGCCCAGGTAGTTGATCGACAGGCCGGCCGCCATCAGCCGGTAGGCCTCGAGCTTGGTGTCCCGGTAGCGGGCGTTGTCGAGGGCGAAGAGGGCGCGCTCGTGGGGCTCGTTGGCGAAGGCCTGCACCACCCGCATCCCGCCGACATTCTCCTCGATCCGCGCGTTGAAGGCGCCGACCCGGCCGTACTGGGCCTGCCAGTTGCGGGTCATGCGGCCGCCGTAGCGGATCGACACGAACGCGATCAGCGGCAGGATCGCCGCGGTGATCAGCGCCAGCGGCGCGTGGACGTAGAGCATCAGCGCGAAGGCGCCGAACAGCGTCATCACGGCGATGAACAGGTCCTCGGGCCCGTGATGGGCGACCTCGCCGATCTCCTCCAGGTCCTTGGTCACCCGGGCGACGAGGTGGCCGGTCTTCTGGCCGTCGTAGAACCGGAAGGACAGCTTCTGCAGGTGGTCGAAGGCCCGGGCCCGCATGGTGGTCTCGATGTTGATGCCGAGCACGTGGCCCCAGTAGGTGACCACCACCATCAGGCCGGCATTGGCGACGTAGACCAGCGCCAGCGCCGCCGCGGCGAGCAGGATCAGGCCCCAGTCCTGCCGGGGCAGCAGGCTGTCGATGAAGCCCTTCACGGCGATGGGGAAGCCGAGTTCCAGCAGGCCCGACAGCACCGCGCAGCCGAAATCGACCAGGAACAGCGTCCGGTACGGCCGGTAATAGGCGAGGAAGGCCTTCAGCATCGCGCGGCTCGGATCAGCGTTGGGCGGCGCACTCGACGGGGCAGAGCGCGCCGCAGGACGGCACCCCCGGCAGGCGGTGGCGCAGGCAGCAGACGCGCCGCCGCCTGCAGCCCGAAGGTCCCGGGCAGAGCGCCTGCGCAAGAGGACTCTCGAGCGGGCTCCTAGCGCAGCCGGGGCCGGCGCGCCATCCGAGGCAGGCCGCGACGTCGTCACAGGCGGCGGCGCGGGCGGCGGATCGGGCAGTGGGGCAGGCCGTGGGGCAGGCGCTCGCGCAGGCGGTGCCGGGCCCCTCCCCGTCCCCGAGTTCCCGGGCGACGTAGTCGAGGATCACCGCGGCGTTGCCCCAGAGGACCCGGGGCGCGATCCCGCACCGGGCGTGGCAGAGCTCGACGAACGGGCGCAGATGCGCCTCCACCAGCCCGGTCAGGCCGGGCGCCGGGCAGGCCGCGCGGGCCGGCCCGTCCGCGGGCAGGCGGAAGCGGCGCGGCCGGCCGGCCGCGTCGAGCTCGAGGCTGACCGCGTCGAAGGCGAGCGGCAGCGGCCGGCCGAGGCGCACCAGGGCGGTCAGCGCCGGCGTCGCCAGGGCCGCGAGGTAGAACTGGCTCCAGTAGGAGACCCGGACTCGCGGGTCGGCGGTCCGGAACTCCGCGCCGAACCCGGCCCCGAAGGCGGCCAGCGTCGCGTCGAACACGGCCCCGTCCCGCAGGGCGCCGAGGGGCAGCGCGTCCGGGCCGCCTGGGCCCTCGGCGACCCCGTCCCGGTAGGCCGCGAGCGTGTCGGGAACCTGGGCGGCGACCTCGGCGATCATCGCGCCGCCCCGTCGTCGCGCAGGGTCCGGTCCACCGCGACGGCGAGCCACGCCACCGCGGCGGCGTAGAGCGGCAGGGTGGCGGCGAAGTAGCCCGGCCAGCCGATCCAGCCGGCGAGCGCCGGGGCTGCCACCCGCAGCGGCATCGCGGCGAAGAAGGCGGCGCCGAACAGGAGCGCGTAGTCGGTGGCGGGCTTCGGCCCCTGGGCCCAGCGGTAGATCATGTTGAAGACCGGCACGCCCAGGAACCCGCCCGCGACGAAGCCCAGCACGGCGGCGGTGATGCCGAGATCCGGCACCCGGCCCGCGCAGGCGACGACCATCAGGCCCCCGGAGGCCAGGACGCCGAGGGCCCCCACGGCGATCAGCCGGACCGTGCCGAACCGCGCGGCCAGCCATCCGGCCGCCAGCGCCATGACGAGGTTCACGGCCGGGAGCACGGTGCCGGTGAGCGTGCCGACCTGCCCGAGCGGGACGCCGAGATCGAGGAGCGCCAGGGTGTTGGGCCCGCCCACGAGGTAGGAGGCGGCGAAGTAGGCGCCGAGCACCAGCACGCGACCGCCCAGGCGGCGCAGCCGCGCCAGGGAGCCCGACCAGCGTTCCGGGCCCGCACCGGCCGCGGTGCCGGCACCGGCGCTCCGGGTCTCGCGCAGGCGCGACTCCCGGTAGCCCAGGATCGGCAGCAGGCAGAGGGCGTCGAGGGCCGCGCAGGCCAGGACCGCCCCGCGCCAGCCCAGGCTGTCGTAGGAGCCGACCAGCACGCCGACCCCCAAGATCCCGCCGAGGGAGGCGCCGCACAGCTTGGCCGAGGCCACGAAGGCGCGCCGCTCCGCCGGCACGGTCTCGACCACCAGGGCCTCGAGGGCGATGTCCATGGTCGCCACGCAGGCGCAGGCGGCGATCGCCAGGGCGAGCAGCGCCGGGAGCGGCCAAGCCTCGCCGAGGCTCAGGACGACCAGCAGGAGCACCGAGGCGACCTGCGCGGCCGCGATCCAGCCGATCCGGTGGCCGAGGATCGGCAGGCGGAGCCGGTCGAGCAGGGGCGCCCACAGGAAGGTGAGCCCGACCGGCAGGTTGATGAGCTGCAGCAGCCCGACCTCGGCCAGCTCCACGCCCCGCGCCCGCAGGATCAGCGGCGCCCCGCCGGACAGGAAGCCGAGCGTCGCCCCGAAGGTCACGTACAGGCAGAAGAACGGCGCCAGCGGCCGCAGGGCCGCCAGGGTGTCGACGACCCGGGTGCCGATGGCGGGTCCGGCGGAACCGGTCATCGCCCCCCGCACGCCGTACCTCGACCGGTGCCGCGATCCGGGCCGGTCCGGAGACCGCAGTTTATAATCACACTAATCTATTGATTTACCTCGGTTTTCGCTGTTTAGAGAGGCCTGTGCCGGGGATCAAGCCGGCGGGTATTCGCGGCGCGCCGCCCCGCCGGATCCGGCGTTAACCTTTCGTCAACCATGGCCCCGACAGAGTCCCCGGTGGAGGGCTGAGCCATGACCCGACGCCGGGATTTCGACGCGCTGAGCGAGGCGCAGATCGCCGCGGACCGCACGCAGGGACGCTGGGTCGAGCCGAGGGCGGGCTTCCGGCCGGCCGGGCCGCGGGCCGTGTCCGATCTGCTCGACACGATCCAGCACGTGGCCGAGGCCGCGACCGGCGAGCGCAGCTTCCTGCACCTGCGTCCGGAGGCCGGCCGGCCCCGCGGGCGCTGAGGCGAGCCGGCCCACGCTCCCGCCGCCCCGACCGCGCGGCGCACTGGCAAGGGCCGACCGGTTCTGCAACAACGCCGACATGAGACGGCGTCCGGCCCTCGAATCCGCCCCCGCGCGCGCCGATCGCATCCGCCCGATCCGGCGGCGCCCCATGGGCGCGGACGCGGCGGCCGGGCTGCTGGTCGGCCATGTCGGCCTGCCCGGCGGCCGCGACGGCCGGATCCGAGGGGCCTGCGCGTCGCCGGCTCCGCCGAGAACGCGACCTTCGCCACCTGCGGACTCGAATCGGGGATTCGGATGATCACCGAGCCGTGCTCCGTGGAGACCCTGGCCGCGCGGGCGCCCGCGCCGATCGCCGGTCGCGACTGACCGCCGATGCCGCTGTCACTGACGACCCGCATCCTGCTGCTCGTCCTGCTCGCCCTCGCCCCGGCGCTGGCGATCCAGGGCTACAACGAGGTCGCCCTGCGGGCGAGCCGCGACGCGGCCGTGCGGGCCGACGCCCGCGCCACAGCGCGGGACGTCGCGGAGGATTTCGCCCAGATCTCCGAGCGGATGCAGCAGGCCCTCGACCTGATCTCCGAGGATGCCACCGTGCAGGTGCGGGAGCCGGCGGCCTGCACCGCCTACCTGCGGCGGGCTGCCGCGCGGCTGCCGCACGTGCTGCTGATCGCCCTCACCGACCCCGACGGGGCCGTGATCTGCGACAGCGCCGGCGCGCCCGCGGGCTCCTACTCGAGCCGCGGCCGGGCCTATCACCGCCGCGCCCTGGAGCGGGGCGGCTACGCGATGGGCGGCTACGCGGTCGGCTTCCAGACGAAGCGGCCGTCGATCCACTTCGCCCGGGCCGTCCATGTCGGCGAGTCGGCGGGGGCCCCGGCGGGCGTCCTGCTCGCCGCCGTCGACCTCGACTGGCTCTCCGATCACTTGGAGCAGGCGCTCCATCAGCCCGAGACGGCGATCACCGTGACGGACCGGGACGGCCTGATCATCGCCCGCCGCCCGGACGAGGCGGCCTGGATCGGCAGGCCGATCCCGCCCGACCGGGCCGCCATGCTGGAGGCCCAGGGCAGCGACGTCCGCGTCGCCGCCGGCCTCGACGGCCGGAAGCGGATCATCGCCACCGCGATGCCGGACGGCCCGCTGGCCGGGGTGCGCGTCGTCGTCGGGCGCGACTACGCCACTGCCTTCGCGGATATCGACGCCGCCACCCGCCGCGGGCTGGTTCTGATCGCCCTGGGGGCGGCCCTGGCGCTCGCCGCCGCCCTCGTGGCCGGGCGGGTGTTCATCCGGCGCCCGGTCGACCGGCTCCTGCGCACCGCGGCGGCGTGGCAGGCCGGCGACCTCGCCGCCCGCACCGGCCTGCGCGGGGCCGCGGAGTTCGACCGGCTCGGCAGCAAGCTCGACGCCATGGCCGGCACCCTCCAGCGCAGCACCGCCGAGCTGCGCGCGGAGATCCAGCGCGGGCGCGCCCTGCAGGCGCAGCAGGGCACGATGCTGCACGAGTTGAACCACCGGGTGAAGAATACCCTGGCCACCGTCCAGGCCCTCGCCCGGCAGTCCCGCGGCTCCGCGGAGGTCCTGGAGGCGCGGATCCTGGCCCTGTCGAAGACCCACGACCTCCTGACCCGCGAGGACTGGAGCGGGGCCCCCCTGCGCGAGGTGCTGGAGAGCGAGCTCGGACCCTATCGGACCGGCGACGACCAGATCCGCCTGGACGGGCCGGAAGTGTCGCTGAGCCCCCGCGAGGTGCTGGCCCTCGGCATGACGGTCCACGAGCTGACCACCAACGCGGCCAAGTACGGCGCCCTCTCGGTCCGCGAGGGCCGCGTCCGGGTGGCGTGGTCGCTCGCCGCCGGCACGGCCGGGGAGCGGCGCCTGCGGCTCAGCTGGGAGGAGCGCGGCGGCCCGCCGGTGCGGGCGCCGACCCGGGTGGGCTTCGGGACGCGGCTGATCGCCGGCGGCGTGCGGCGCGAACTCGCCGGCACCGTCGACCTCGCCTTCGAGGCCGAGGGCCTGCGCTGCCGCCTCGACGTCCCACTCGATCCGGGTCTCGGCACCATGCTGGCGCCGACGGGCTAGGTGCAGACCGGCTCGGGCTGATTCAGTCGTCGGAGCAGAGCTTTGAGCACGGATCCTGGAAGATCGGTTGAACGCGCTCCTCCGCACGCCGCGCGTCGCGCGCGGTCGACCCGCGCTCAGAGTGCGCGCGAGCATTCATCTGAAACGCGTTGATACCTTTGGGTTTTCCGGTCCAGATATCACGCGCCGGCGCGCGTCACCTCCTGTACATCGCGCTTTACCTGCCGCCACGTCCGCCAGGGCTCGAGGTTCGAGAGCGCCATCCGGCGGGCGCCCATCCAGCCGAGGCCGAGCGCGATGACGAGGAACGGCGCTGCGACGATCAGCGCGGCCGGCGCCTCGGCACCGAACGGCACGGCCAGCAGCTTCACCACGGCGTCGAGGCCGAGGAAGAAGGTGACGATCAGCAGCACCGGGATCGTGCCGACGATGGCGATCAGCGACACGATCGCCCGGAAATTGCCGTCGACCTCCGTCCGCGCCAGCGTGAGCAGCGCCTCGACATGCGCCGTGCCCTCGCGCAGGGCCGCGATCAGCAGGGCGAGGGTTCCGTCCGGGGTCTGACGCATGGATACGAGAATCCTCGGGGCCGTCACCGGCCGGCTCTCGCCAACGGAGCCGCGGCCCGATGCGTTCCGCGCCGGTGGCTCACAGCATCAGGAGCAGGGCGCCGAGAATCAGCACGGTCGCCAGGCCGGCCAGGAGGACGGCCCGGCCGGCATCGGCGCCGTCGTCCGGGACCGGCTCCGGGGCGGCCGGCGCGGCGGATGCGGGCTCCGCGAAGGCCGCGCCCTGCCCCGCCTCCGCCTCCGCGGCCCGGACCGGCGGCGTGCCGGGCCGCGGCGCCGGAAGCGCGACCGAGACCGGGACCGCTCGGTCATTCGGGGGGCCGAAGGCCTCCGGCTCGACGCTCACGCCCGCCGCCTCCAGCTCCAGCATCACGAGGACCAGGGCGTCAACGTCCATCCGCTCGACGGGCAGCGCGGCGCGCAGATCGTCGGCGGTGAGGAGGCCCCGGTCGCGGCCGAGGGCGACCAGCCGGTCGAGCGTCGCGCGTTCCAGAGCCTGCGTCATGTCCCGCCTCCGCGGCCGCGTCCCGATGCTCCATCGAGAACGCGCCGGGGTGGCGCCGGTTACCGGCGGCCGCGGGCGTTCCGGCGCTAGGCCCCGAGGGCGGGCGCGGCCGCCGGGATCGCGTCGGGCTCCGGCGGCGCGCCGCCCGGTCCCGGCCGAAACCGGAGCATCGGCCGCTCGATCAGGTACCAGCTCAGCAGGCCGAGCGGGATGGCGGCCGCGAGGGCGAGGGCGGCGACCGTCCAGGGCGAGATGCCGGGGATCCGCGCGACCAGCAGGTTCTGCACCGGCCACGCGTAGAGGTAGAGCCCGTAGGACGGGTCGACCTGGGCGGTGGCGCGGCTGAGGGCGGTGGGGCGCACCGCGAAGGCGAACCAGAAGATCAGGTAGCCGCCGAGGATCGCGAAGGCCGGCTCGGCCAGCGGTCGGCTGAACATCAGCGGCAGGAGCAGCAGGGCGGCGCGGGTCGCGCCGCGCCGCGTGTAGGCGATCCGGTCGGCGAACAGCCGGAAGGCGCCGCCGCAGCAGAACACGAAGGTGAGGCGGATCATCTCCGATAGGGATCCGAGGGTGTCGCCCGGATGCCCGACGGGCAGGAAGAGCCAGCGCAGGGCGAGGAGGCTGCCGAGCCCCCCGAGCAGGCCGAGATAGCGCCCGCGGCGGCGCAGGGCGCGGGCGGTGCCGACGAGGCCGAGCAGCAGGTAGCAGCCGAACTCGCACGGAATGGTCCACATCGAGCCGTTGAGCAGCGGGTAGGGCAGCTCGGCGAAGGCGCCCGGGACCACCGGCATCAGCAGCAGCGACAGTCTCAGCAGCGTCTCGAGCGGCGAGGCGGCCGCGAGGTTGCCGCCGCCGAGGGGCGCGACGACGGCGATGCAGAGCAGGGACGCGACCACGAAGGCCGGGTAGATCCGCAGCGCCCGCCGCGCGAGATAGTCGCCGAAGGAGCGCTTGGCGCGGTAGCTCGCGGTGATCAGGTAGCCGCTCACGAGGAAGAAGCCGTCGACGGCTATCTCCCCCAGGGACAGGGTTCCGAAGACCTGCGTCAGCAACTCCCGGGACCGATTCCCGTCAACGAGTTCGGGGGCGTGCGCGAGGATCACGAGGCCCGCGAATAGGATGCGCAGGGACCCGAAATTGTTCGCCCGCGGATTCCGGCCGTCGGTCGCCTCCACCACCCCTGCCCACTCCGCGACGCTTCTGCCCGGCGCCCAGGGGCCGGGAAACGGCGCGCGAAGGCAAGGACGCCGGGGCAACACGCGTCGGAGATCTTGCCGCGTCGCCCGCGGCTGCACGGGACGGTGCGGGCGCCGTTGCACTCCCGGCGCGGTTGGGCTAGGGAATGGCCACGGCCAGCACCCGTAGCTCAGCTGGATAGAGCGTTGCCCTCCGAAGGCAAAGGTCACACGTTCGAATCGTGTCGGGTGCGCCAACAGATCTCCTAGGAAAAACAAGGCCTTAGCGCCTTGGCTTGAGCGCTAGACAAGCTCCTCAGCATCAGCCGGTCCCAAATCGGTCCCAGCTGTGAGGAAATCCGATGGCCACCGTCCGCAAGCGGAACGGCAAATGGCAGGCGCAGGTCCGCAGGAGCGGCCATCCGTCGCGAGCGCGAAGCTTCATTACCAAACCTGAGGCCCAGCGGTGGATCCGCGACGTGGAGGCCGAGCTTGATGCCGCTGAGGCACAGCCGGTCACGAGCGCGCAAGCCGGTGCCAAGCTGCTTGCCAGCACGACAATCGCGGACCTGCTGACGCGCTACAGGGACACAGTGACGCCTCGCAAGCGAGGGCACATCCCAGAGATCAACCGGCTGAACGCCTTCCTGGGCCAGCCCTGGGCCTCCCTCCCCCTATCTGATGCCACCCCTCAGGTGTTCAGCCGCTATCGCGATCACCGCGCCGGGCAGGTGAGCCCGGGGACCATCATCCGTGAACTCGGCCTGCTCCGATCCGTGTTCGAGACCGCGCAGAATGAGTGGGACGTACCCCTGACCGCAAACCCCGTTGCCAAGGTACGAAAGCCGACAGCACCAGAGGGACGTACGAGGCGGCTCGCAGAAGGCGAGTTAGACAGCCTACTGAAACCTAGCTCGATCGGTCGCACCATATGGCTCAGAGCTGCGATCCAGCTCGCTATCGAGACCGGGATGCGAAGGGGGGAACTCCTCAACGTTCGCTGGTCCGACGTTGATCTCAGAGTAGGCCTACTGACGATCCCTCGAACAAAGACCGACATCTCCCGCCGCATCCCGCTCACGTCAAAGGCGGTCTCGATCCTTATGGAACTGCGAGACGCACCGGGAGCACGGAACGAGGAGCGCGTGTTCTGTGTCAAACCCGATGCCTTCCAACTGGCTTGGCAGCGGTGCAAGCTACGGGCTTCTCGCTCGCAGCCTGATATACTCGATCTCCGCTTCCACGATCTACGCCATGAGGCTGTCAGTCGCTTCTTCGAACTCGGCCTGAGTACCGCTGAAGTTGCACTCATAAGCGGGCACAGAGATATGCGGATGCTATTCCGCTACACGCACCTTAAGCCAGAAGCTATCGTCGCGAAGCTACAGACGACGAGTACGCCGCTTGCCCGCAATCAGCAGCAGTAAGCCAAATCTGTAATTCACCTCGTGTGGATACGAATCAGACGGCGAAGCCGGGATACGCTCGGATCGTCATAATAAAAATGAGGTCCAAATCTTATCGTAGGTCGGAGTCCGGATCTTCACGCATTTCGATCTTAGTTTAACTCAAGATCACCTATCAGAGCGGTAGATCAGACGCTTGGTGCGATCGATTACCTAAGAGCAGCCGCTAAATTCCCATTCCTTCATACGTGGAATAGCTCGTCCCCTGACGGGACGGCCTCCTTGCCGGCTTCCCGCCGCAGCTAATATCCCCCACTTTCCAGGCTTCTCTCCTTTAAGAGAAAACTGGGGTCATTTCTCAAGGTATGCCGGCCGGATCTGGCAGCCTTCCATTTACAGGAGACCCGATGGGACCGTGTCCCGCTGAATTTGTTCAGAAACTAACAGCCTACAGATCGCAGCTCGGCAGACAAACAAGCGATGCACAGAGCACGACCTGGAAGATGTACGCAGACACCTTAAACAAGGCTATGACCCGGAGGGATGGGAAATGGGATGTACTATGCCTCCCCACCGGAATTGGAAAAACGGAAGCCCTCTCTGTTTACTGCGCTCTAATCGAGGGATTGGAACAGTGCGGTGTACTATTAGTTAATCGGACTATCGATCAAGCTAACAAGCTCGCTGACAGCATCAATAGGATTGCCGGGCAGAGCAGAGCCTTAGCTGCTCATAGTGAAGCGGCGCAGAACGAAGAAGATCGAAAAGGGGCACTAATATTGTCCATTACGCACGCTGGTATCGACCAAGCAATTCTAGACAACATCAACGGCAGATCGGCCGGCGCAGACGTAAGATATCTAGATAATTGGCGTCATGGCCGCCGGCGGCTCATAGTCATCGACGAAGCTTTCCCTATAGTGCGATCATTCAGCCTTGCACAGCATGATCTCGGAGTACTCAATGGAGTGCTGCGAAACGCGATCCATCCGGGCCTGCGAAAGATGGACGAGTTTACTGGGAAACTTTTAACCGAGATGAAGCGCATTCGGGACTGCGTTGCCCCCGATGACGCATTTCTATCAGACGAGCTTATGGAGCAAATGTCCGAACTCACATTCTCAGATGTTCGTGCGGACTTCAATACGATAACTTCAGACGATTTGCTCTCATTCTCATCCAAGGACCTGGACCCAGGAAGTACACTTAAGGCATGCAGAGCCACTATCGAAACACTCAGTCAGATGAAGCGAATCGGGAGGGCGTTCACCACAAAACTAGGGAATGTCATCACCATCTCAGCTTCCGAGCCATCTATTCCGGACGCCATCGGAGGAGTAATCCTTGATGCTACTGCATCCAAAGACGAGCGATACAAACTGGTCGACGGTCGTTTCTTCCTACATCGCCCAAAGGTACGCTTGAGAAACTACAGTAACGTTACCTTATGGGTAGCTAGGGACCAGCGAGTGGGCAAGTGCCACCTCACTAAGAGCGCCGGCAATGACTGGCCAGTGGTGGCTGACGCAGTCGCAACTTTACGGCGCCACGGTGGGGATCCTCTGATCTGTTGCCATAAGGATGCAGAAGAAATCATCCGGAATGCAGACACGAGGCTCGGATCGTATGAAACAGCTCATTATGGGAACATGACCGGCAAGAACGATTGGTGCAGAAATACTACAGTCGTAATCTATGGTCTTCCGTACCTTAACCCTATAGTTCCGACGCAGGCTTGTGCCGCGTTGCTAACTCCGTTGGCTGGGACAAAATCCGGCAGATTAAATGACAACTATCCAGATCGCATCGCTATAAGCGAAAAAATCATCGCTTCGTACAATGTGGTCGAGGTAACCCAAGCAATCAATCGGATCAGATGTCGGCAGCCGGTTGATGCCGAAGGAGGATGCGAGGCAGCTGATGTGTTCGTTCTTTGCCCTCGGGGTAAGGCAGGCGAAGATCTTGTTGCACAGCTTGCGGACGAAATGCCCGGTATCGTCATACGGAACTGGGACCTGAAGCTCGGAACCAAGAAGGCCAAGCTGCCCCGGTCAACCGAGAAGGTGCTCCGGGTCCTGGTGTCCCTCCCACCGGGTGAACACCTCAGCTCGGAAGTCCGGGAAGCCGCTGTCGTGTCCGGTACCTCTTACTCTCGCTTCTTACAGGAGCTGAGCAGGCCAGAGTCGGATGTGGCTAAGGCCGTCCACGCGTATGGGGTGACGTACATTCCTGAGTACGGGCGGAGCGCGCAGTGCCGCTTCAGCGTGGCGGCCTGAGGACCCGCAGCGTTGAGCGGAACGGCGAATTCTCGCCAACAGATTATCAGCAGGGATCAAGCCAGGGAGAAGGGTTGGACGCGCTACAGA
Organism: Methylobacterium sp. 275MFSha3.1; assembly: GCF_900108435.1. NCBI lineage: Bacteria > Pseudomonadati > Pseudomonadota > Alphaproteobacteria > Hyphomicrobiales > Methylobacteriaceae > Methylobacterium > Methylobacterium sp. 275MFSha3.1. The sequence goes on from NZ_FNWP01000024.1 coordinate 59,143, forward strand.
ACAGGGGAAGCATGTCGGTTCGGTCACTACGATGAGCGGTACGTGTCCAACAAGCAGTGCGTCGCTTGTAACGCTCAGAAAGCCCGATCGAGGGAGTCCGCCCGTTCCCGAACTGATCCATCGTACCGGATGTACCGAAGCGTGCAGCGCAGGACCGGTCAGGTGCTCAAAGGGCGGCATAGCCCTAGGCGAGCTCTCGGATGCGATCGTGCAACCCTGCGTGAGCACATATCGGCTCGCTTCGAAGAAGGCATGGTGTGGGCGCGATACGGACAGTGGGAAGTAGACCACATCGTACCACTTTCTGCGGCTCAATCCGAGGCTGAGCTCTTGGAGCTATGCCAATTCAAAAATCTGCAGCCGCTATGGAAACGGGAGAACCAGATGAAGGGCGGGGCCTAGCGCCCCGTCCGCGCGGCCGGTATCTGTTTCTATACCGGCAGACATAGCCACCAAGGTTGGCCACGATGTGCCCATTAGGGCTAGCGGGCGGAGATGGCTCGCCGCTGGTGCCCCAGACAGGCGCGTGCACCGGCGCTAATGACAACCGCCGCGTCTTCACCGCCTACCAAGCGACGCGGAGCGATACGTCACCTTCGACGCATCTCCAGGGGCATCAAAGGCGGCCAGATACGATACCGTGGATGTTCGAAGTAACGACGAGGCCGCAGACCTGACCGTGCCTCGACTCCAAGATCCTGCCGCATAAGACGTAACGCGGTTGGATTTTTGGGAATAGGAGTCCCGCGCTCTGTAATTGACGCGCAACCACTTGAGCGAAACCGCCAACTATCTTAAGAAGTATGCCACACGCTTTGGCTCACCGGTCGCGTCATGCTTGCAAAATGGTCACTCAATAATTTCAAATCCTTCAGCGATAGTGGCGACATCGATCTCGCTCCAATTACGGTTTTGGCTGGAGCAAACAGCAGCGGCAAAAGCACCATCATTCAAAGTCTGCTGCTGCTAAAGCAGACCGTACTATATAATAATCCAAACAGACCTTTGGGTCTCAACGGACCAATTCTAAAGCTCGGCAGATTCGATGATATCAAAAACATCAATACCGAACAAAAGACGATAGGGTTCTCGTGGACTCTTACGGATGCAAGCTCGTATCACAACTATGAGAGAAATTCCAGTTACATAGTGCCGTATTTTGGGTACAGACAAAGGTTCCAGATTCGAAAAATCGATTGCTCGGTTAGATTCAGCGTGATCGAGGATCCCGGAGCTAACAAACTTGTGCGTGCTGCGCTGAGCACTAGTGAGTTGCAACAGCTTCAACCTGCGCTGGATGCAGTGAAGATGCGTACAGAGTACTCTGACGGCATTGAAAAAGACGCGCCGATCAGAAAGAACGAGGTCAGCCTCGTACATAGAAGATTTGATCGTAGTCCGCAGTACTACGGCGCCGATGCAGCGCTCGGAAATATAAAAAATTTATTTTCCATGAAGATCGACTATATGGACAGCGAGACTACGTCGCAGGTTACCGAAAATCGCCCGGGGTCGACACTGGTCGGAGCTACAACAAAGCATTTTCTGCCTTCGCAGATCGGGTACACCTACAACAAGCGTCGCGATGTATCCAGTAAAATAGCGACGATGCTAACATCCTATCGATCTTATCCTTCGTACATGTACGACGCCGACGTAGTGGGTACTATAGTCCCGCAGGTGGTAGCTAACCTTTTGGTTAAGACGATAATGACCGCTGTGCACAGCAGCAACGTGCCAACCGGCGCCACCTACATAAAGAAATTGCTTGAGAGCGCTGTTACTCGAACTCTCGACGGCCAGCAGAGTGTAAAGGAATTGTTCGATACCACTAGTAATATATTGAGATACCTTCCTGATCGTCCTAAAAACGAAGTGGTAAATGCCTTGAATTCCATACAATCCGAGGTCGAAAGTATGCTCTTGGCCCGGATAGATGTCGATAATGACATGGGTTTTGAGGCTTCTGCTCCTTACGCAATAGAGTCCGCCGCAGATCTAACCATCAGCTTTTTCCAGCACGCAATACGATATCTCGGCCCGCTGAGAGACGAGCCCAAACCTATCTATCCGCTCGAAGCTGTCGCAAATCCCACGGATGTTGGTTACAAAGGCGAGCATACCGCGGCAGTTTTGGACTTAAACAAGGACAAAGAAATCAAATACGTTAGTAGTGCATATGTCGGGTCTCCCACCGATGCGCCTCAAACTGAGACCACACTACAGGATGCTGTGATCGATTGGCTTATCTACCTCGGTGTAGCCCAGAGCATTCGGACGGGTGATCGGGGTAAGATGGGGCATGAATTGCAAGTCAGAACGAAAGACGTTTTTTTGCATCACGATTTAACGAACGTCGGTGTAGGTGTGAGCCAAGTTCTGCCAATCATCGTTATGGCCCTGCTAGCACCAATACCATCGACATTGATCTTCGAACAGCCCGAGCTGCATCTTCACCCGCGTGTGCAGACGAGACTGGCCGATTTCTTCATAAGTCTCGGTTTGTGCGGGCGCCAATGTATATTGGAAACACACAGCGAATATTTAGTGGAGAGGTTGAGGCGGAGGATAGCGGAGACCGAGGGATCTAGTCTACAGTCAAAGATAAATATCTATTTCACCCATGTCGAGGACGGTAATACGGTATGCGAACCCGTGGAAATCACGGAGTACGGTGCCGTGAAAAACTGGCCCAAAGATTTCTTCGATCAAAGCCAGGATGAAACATCGGAGCTACTCAAGGCGGCTCAGCGCAAGCTTAAGAATCAAAAAACGAAGAACCGGCCGTAATCTGGGTGAGTGATAATGTTGCCGTCCGTGTTGTTCGATGCGAGTTACTTCGCAATGCCTGGAGCATCCGAGCATGTTGATGATATAGAAGATATCTTCATGAACATAAATGATTGGGCAGACCGCATGACCAATCAGAACGTCGCAGACTTCCTGATAGCGTATGACGTAATTGATGTGCTCTCGGCTGCAAACTGCTATCCGCTCGTTGAGAACGTAAATGCACTCTTGGAATTATACGAATTGTCGCATGTGTTCTCTGCCAACGACATCAGCTCGCGCATGCTTACAATCATGTCTAATGCGGAGACCGTGCTTGAGAGCTGGGGGTGCGAAACCGATGAATATCAAAACTGTGCCATCGGCGGAGTTGACCTGAGTGTCTGCGGTGACAAGATCCTTGTCGAAAATTTCGAGAGATTGTGCAGCACGATAGCTCACTCAGAGCGCTCAGCGAATACGAGGATACTTTCAAGCTTTCCTGTAAACGGTGAGATACTGAGAGTCTCTACGACGGTTGAAGCAGTTCGCCAGAAAGACGGGGCGACACAAGTTGTGCTCGAACCAGAGCGCATGACGGTTGAAATACCTCATATTGATACCCCCGAGAGCTTTCTCAGGAGCTTAGATCCCCTACAGGTCTGGACTGATGCAGAGACACCGGAACAAATTCATCTTGCTGTCTCTCTGCAGGTAGCGAGGGATATGGATCTAAACATCTCTAGCTTGCCGCTGGAAGGTGAAAGCAAGTTCTTTGTCGGTTCAGATTTTATCTGGTCGCTTGATCGGCACGGGATTAATGACAACCAGCAGAATTCGGCGGTTGTGCTCAGAAAGTGCGCGGAATGTGTAACCGGTGCTAAAGGCACTTTCGTTCGCGATTTCGGTGAAATCAGAACCAGAGATAAAGCGACCTCACACAGAATGCACATCACAAAAGGTGGCGCAGCTTACCGGCTAATGTTCTGGAAAAAAGATGGCGTACCCGAGCTGGCAAACGTTGGACCGAAGAATGAACTCCGTATTTTGCAGGGTGGAACCTTGCACCGAGCAGAATTCTAGCCATGAAACAGGGTTCTGTAGTTCGCTCAGCCGAAAAAAATCGCGGTGATGGTAATCGGCTTGAGCTAACATCGTGTCACTATCCTCATCAGCCCGGTAGGATATTATCGTTTAGCTCGCGGAAGGGAAGCGGGTAACGAGGCACTGGCAAGAAGGCCGGTTGCGTGACACTTATCTGTATCGAGCTCCCGGTCTGTGAGGTCGCTATCGAATCTCAAAGGGACAGCGGACCTCCGCAACGGTGCTGCTGTTGTTCAGTGAGTTAGAGTCGATCGCAGAAGACACATCTGAGGAAGAGTGAGACGTGCTGTCAGGAGGCATCGGGGACAAGCTTGGAAACCGCTATGAAGCGAAATGGCTGGTGCAACAATTCCTTGACGTCATTACCGGACGTGCTGACTGGCTGCGCTTCGAAGGTGTCACCGACGAATACCTAGGATTTGAGTTCGCCGTCTGTCACAACCGAGTGGTATCCTGGCATCAGACGAAACTCAGTAGCCCCAATGGAAACTGGACGATAAGCGCTCTATCACGCGAAGGTCTCATCAAAGCTTTTGGCGACAGGTTGAGGCACGAAGAGCATAATGAATGCTTCTTTGTATCTCAGGATCCAGCTAAGGATCTTGGTGTCCTGACAGAGAAAGCTCGTATCGCAAATACGGCTGACGAGTTAGAGCTGCTGCTATCTAAAGATCATAGAGACGTACTAAAGCAGCTATCAGATACTTGGTCCATCGAATCACAGATCGCGTTCCAATGGTTGCGTCGTATTTTCGTGAAGAATGTCCCTGTTTCCGTCATCGACGAGACTATTGAGGCCAAGTCGGCGCTGTGTTTCGCAGATGAATCGTCTACGGTGTTTCCAAAACTGAGAGACGTATTAGAAAAGAATTTCAATAAAGTCCTCACAACAGATTCGGCTCGCGAGATTGTCCGACAAGATTGTCAATTAACAATCAAAGACTGGTCCTTAGATCCGAGCTTACGTGAGAAATTGCGTGCGGAGACAAAGTCATATTTGGAGACGTACAGCCCATACGGAGCAGGTGGAAGAGATATTCTGCGACCGCAAGTTGCCGAAATTATGAAAATCCTCACCCAGAGCGATGGTCCGATGATCACGCTCGTAACAGGCGTTGCTGGGGCGGGCAAATCTGGTGTTGTAAGAGGTGTTATACGAGAGCTGGAGGAGCACCGTGTCACTCATCTGGCGCTCCGTGTCGACCATCATCTCGATTGCAGTACGCGTGAGGCTATAGGCCGAGCAGTTACCGGAAGGTCAGAAAGTCCAGCCGCAACACTTAAGGGCCTGGAGCCATCAGGTCGGTCAGTCTTGATTGTCGATCAGCTCGACGCTGTCAGCGAGATCTCCGGCCGGAATGGTGTAGTCAAAGATGCCGTACTACGGATGGTGGCTGACGTACGAGCATACAGGTCTGTGCGCATTATGTTGGTATGTCGTACGTTTGATCTGGAAAGTGATCGGCGCCTCAAGGAGATGCGCAACACGCCAGATCTGACCATCATCGATACCCCGCTTCTTGATTGGTCATCGGAAGTGGAGCCATTTCTGAAATCCAAGGACGTTGACATAGGCCGGATCTCTTCTCCTCAGCGTGAATTGCTGAGGCTTCCGTTAAACTTAGCGATGTTTATCGATGTTCCTCCAGGCTTTGGCTCGGGCTTTCGGTCGCGGGATGATCTATTCCGGTATCTGATCGAGCATAAGGAGCGAGCGGTCCGAGCGCGCAAGGCATCATGGTCTCTGTTCCATCCACTGTCCGCACTGGCGGACTGGATGAGCGATCGGCAGAGATTGGAGGCGCCGGTCAGTCTCTTAGATACATTTGGTGGAGCTCAAGACCTCCTAAGATCAGAGCATCTGATTGTCATATCGCGCGGCCGGGTAAACTTTTTCCATGAGAGCTTTTTTGATTACATATACGCACGAGCGTTTTCTTCGAAGCATTGTTCAGTCGTTGATCTGTTGAACTCAACAGAGCAGCATCTGTTTCGGCGCACCCAGGTGAGGCAAATTCTGGAGACTTTGCGGCAATCGGACTATCCGAGATATCTAAGCGAACTGAAGAACCTTATGGATAGTACGGCGGTCCGCTATCACATCAAAGTTGCGGTTGCTCAGTGGCTGGGTACTCAACGAGACCCCTCCCCTGCCGAGCGCGACATCGTCCTTCGTATTGACACTGGGTCTGAGGAGTTGCCTGCGCTTCTTCGCTACGCTGCCTTGCAAAATGCGGGTTGGTTTGATGTACTCGTGGCGATTGGTTGGGTGGAGGTCAACCTCGCCAGCGGCGACGCAAGGCGCCGTCCAATTCTCTGGTGGCTAGCGTCCATCGCAGGTGAGCGGCCGGCCCAGATCAGCAGCATCCTTGAGCGGTGGTGGGACGGCGACGAGGAGCGCGGCAATGCGCTTCTAGACTGGTTCGCCACATTCCTCCGCACAGATCCAACCCCGTGCCTTTTGGATCTCTGCGAGCGTGTCATCCGCTCTGCACCATCGCAGCTTTTCGAGAAGCGCACTCCATTCGGGCGCCATTTCCTAATAAATGTTTTTGCGGGCGAACATGCGGCGCGCAGCGCTAAGGTTTTGCAAGCGCACTTCGATGCATGGTTCCATACGCATCCAGGACTTCATCCGTTTGAACGTTTGGAACTGCGGGAGCTAGATACATACGCCCTGGGCGAGATTGCAAAGCGTGCTCCTTTCGCCTTTCTAGAGGGAACGACAAGGGCCTTAGATTTCTCTGTAGATTTAGTGCTCAAAAATCAAGAAGCTGGGGAGTGGGACACAACGTTCAATCACCGTACCCTCTCCGGAAATCGATTCGGCGCAGATGAGTTCATTGGCTTCTACCGAGATGCGCTAATCGAAGTTGCAAAATCGGAACCTGAGAGGGCGGTCCATGTGCTCTCGAGCTTAGATGCTACCAAGCACGAAGTTTTTATGCATCTCCATTTGGAGGCAATTGCGGCAAACGGTTTAGCACTAGGAGCAGAACTTCCTGCACTTCTAAGGTGCGGACATCTATTTGAGGCAGGCTACGACGGGGCGGACTGGCTATCATTCGCACGGGCTGCAAGTGCAGCTCTGGAGCACTTGCAGCCTCCTGAGGTACTACGGATCGAGGAGACCATTCTATCCCATTTCCCAGAGATTGAACAAGCAAGCAGGTTTCTACGAGCTAACCGAGAAGGAGATGGAGTACAGATCTGGAAGCCTATAACTATCTTACATTACCTAGGAAGATCGGGGTTTGAACAATTTTGTGTGCTCAAGACGATAGGAGATCAAAGGCTTTCTGCCGCCGCTTGCCGGCGACTGCAGATGTTCTGTCGTAAATTCGGCGCTAACGCTCGGCTTATCAGAGACGAAGAAGGCGGCTTTGTTCCCAGCCCTATTGCGAGGGGCAGCACCGAGCGAATGACGGACTCACAATGGCTGGGGGCGATAGCACGTTACCGAAGTAATGATCATCGCAACGAAGGCCGACCGCTATATGATGGCGGTGCCCGACAACTTGCTAGCGAACTGCAGCATGCGGCGAAGAATGATCCCGCGCGCTTTGTATCTCTATTACGGGTATTTCCTCGTGAGGCAAATCCTGCTTACGTACAAGGAGTCTTGTGGGGTTTGGCCGAATCTGACAGTGCGGACGTGAAAACCGTTGCAGAGGCAATTCGCCTCGCACATTCACGGAGTCATAGAAATTTTGGGTCAGAAATTGCACGGCTTTGCAGCGAATTCCCTAGAGTTGCTTGTTATGACGGAGTACTGGAGACACTTTTCTGGTACATCGAGTTTGGTGACGCAAACGATGTTGAGCTCGTTGAGCAGAAAAGTACTGAGCGGGAAGTAGTCCGGATTGAAGACTTATTAGAGCGATCCGGTAAACTGCATGTGCGTGGTGTCAATGGGGTTAGAGGCTGGGCTGCGGAAGCGTTGGGCAAAGTTCTGTGGCAAGTCCCGGAGGTCTCCCATAAGGCCTGGCCAGTCATTGAGAGGCGCATCGCGGCCGAAGAATTGGTTAGCGTCCGATGTTGTTTGGTAACCCCCTTGGCGGCTCTGTACAACGATGATCGGACGAGGTGCGCCTCATCGGTCGATGAGCTCGCTCGGCGGCGTGGTCCCACTGGCGAGCACAAAGCCGAAGGTGCGCTTGAGAGGATGGTTGCGGCAGCTGCGTTGCCGACCGCGAAGATCCCAGCCTTCTTGCATTGCCTTGGTATCATCTGTGTACAGATGGTGCTGAGGCGTAAGGCAAAGTCGGCGTCAGGTAGCACGAGCATAGATATATCTAAGAAAAGTGCGCACCTTTCGCCCTTGGTGACTTATCAGGGTACCCGTCTACTGCCGTATATCATCCATAACGTTCCGGGGGTAGGAGAAAGGCTGCTCGTACGGTTGCTGCTGTCCAAAGACGATATGATGCGTTTGGTAGCTGCGTGGCACATTTTTAGAGGCAGTTTTCACGACTGCCGGTACGTGCGACTTGCTGACTATCTGATTGAGCAGAGCAGTGTGCATAGAAGAATTGCGGCTAGTGTGGCAGCGGGCGCAGTCACTCGCGATGAGTTTCAACATCGTGCAAAGAGACAGCTTATTGCTTTCTTCAACGACCCTGACGGAGATGTGCGAAAGCAATCAGCAGAGGTGTTCCGGCAGCTTGAGGGGTCAGAAATGGCTCTCCACATGGACCTTGCTGAAGCTTATGTCGACAGCGCGGCGTTCGAGGAGGCAGCCTTCTCGTTTTATCACGTACTTGAGGATGCCTGTTGTGATGTCGCAATGTTGCTCGTGAAGGCGGCGGAGAGGTCTTTAGTGCGCCTGGCCGTTGACGCCAAGACGTTGCAGAGACCGCAAAGGGATATGAACCAGCTTCTCGATCTAATTAAGCGCGAGTATGCTACTTCAGACCACTCTTCTATTCTGAGGAAGCGATTGCTGGACATTGTTGATGAAATGCTTCGATATGAGGTATATGGGGTTGAGGCGGTTGTAGCCGCGCACGAGAGATGATCTCTGAGATGTTGCTCTTACGTTTTCGGGTAAAATTTATCGGTTGAGCGTGCTACGGCAATTGGTTCTGGAGTGAAAGATTGTACATAATCTTGATAACGACCTGTAGCCTCAGTATGTCGGCATCCGCATGTACCCGTACTTTTCCACTCGCGAGGACTACTTCGATTCCGCTTGGGATCTCGGAGGAAGACGCTCTTATGTCACTCTGCTCTACATTCTTTTTCCTGGATTTGCGCGCCTCTCGCCTCCATCTGCATAGTTGAGAAAGATTGATATCGTACTTGCGAGCAACAGATGTCAACGTGACGCCGGGAGGCGCGCATTCCGCGAAGATAAGTGCTTTCTGTTCGGCGGTCCAATCACGTCGCCTGTTCTTGTTCCTATCCAACCTCACCTCCTCGCGGCTGTACGCTCTGTGTGCAGCATTATCAAAAATTATCTGGGTGCAAGGTGGAGGGTTATGTGAGCGCTGACCTTTGTACTTGTTTTTCACACCAAATGGATTATGTTGTCTAGGGCTGTATATTGCCACGGTCTTTGGTCTGTAACGTTGTGCCGTCGTAACGTCATAGAATCCCTTTTGAGCTCGCTACGTCTCAAGCGCTTTTCTTTCCTCTGAGCTTCGCTGCCAATAGAACGACAAAATTTTGCGCGCAGGTATCAGATGACTTTCCGGACGTGTGTCCCCCCTGCCCCGGTTGGTCGGTCCCAAATCGGTCACACTTCAGCGTGCGAAGGCGGCACAAACAGCTTGACCACTGTAACCACAGGCGCATACGCTTCTGCCCTTAAGTGGTTGATGCCATGGGAACAGTCCGACGCTCTTCCGCAGAGACTTCGTTGCAGCTCATCCAGACGCGTTGCCCTCCGAAGGCAAAGGTCACACGTTCGAATCGTGTCGGGTGCGCCATTTCCGTTCAAAACTGCGAACCGCGGGCATGGCTCCGGTTTGGCTCTCAGCTACGGCCCGCTCCAAGCTGGTCTTGTCGCCGACGATGCGGACGGCAGTGTCGTCTACCTCAATTCGATCGACGACGGCTCGCAGCCATGCCTTGCGGAACGGGATCTCCCCATCTGTAACGTTCGCGCGCATCAACTCGCCGAACTGCTCGATCAGTTCCGGTCCGATGATTGCCGGAGGCTGTTGCACGATCCGGATGCGGTCGAGCGCTGTGCGCGCACGATCGCGTTCCACTTTAAGGCTGGCGAGGCGCTCGCCTAGGATATCGTCGAGCTCGGTGAGTCCCTCTTCGATCAGGCTGTAGAGCCGCTTCAGCTTGTCTTCAGCCAATTGCGCCTCCGCCTGCAGAACGGCGACCCGGCCGTCAACCTCCGACGCTTTCTGAGCTCTGCTGGCCCATAACGACGACAGTGTCGCCGTGAGCCGGTCCGGCCGAAGGAGCTGTTCGACCAGATTGTCGGTCACCAGCGCGTCAAGCGTATCCATGCGGATGGCTCGACCCCTGCAAGCCGATTTGCCCATGCGCCCGCTCGTCGAGCAGGAGTAATAGCGATGCACCTCGCCCGAGCGCGACGTGCCGGTTCGGAGCGTCATCGCGCCGCCGCAGGTTGCGCAGGTCGCGAGCCCGGTCAGGAGGATTGGGCCGGTCACCACGCGCGGTGCCGTAACCCGCGGGTCACGTGCCTGTAGGGTTTTGGCGACCGTCTCGAAGGTAGCGTGATCGATGATTGCCGGGACAGCGATGGAGATCTGCTCTGATTTCGGTTTTTCGAGCAAAGTTTTCGAATCTCGCCGATTAAATACCCAATCCCCGATATAGACCCGATTGGTCAGGATGGTGTGGATCGAAGCGACACCGAAGCGTGCGCCCGTGCGTGTGCGATAGCCGCGGTCGTTTAGCCACGACGTGAGCTTCTTAATACCGAGTGCGCCGGACGTGCCATCGCCGTGAGTATAGAGGCGAAAAATTAGTCTTACCGTCTCGGCTTCAACTAAGTCGATAACCAGACGTTTCTTTGTGCGATTCGCGCGCTGCTCTACCTCCTGCGTCTTGTAGCCGAGCGGTGGCCGGGCGCCGTTGCAGAAGCCCTGGATTGCGTTTTCCTTCATTGCACGCAGAACGTGCTTGGCATTCTCGCGGCTCTGATATTCGTCGAACATGGCGATGATCTGCCGCATCATCACCTGAGCAGGATCGTCGCCGAGTTCTTGAGTTGCGGATACCAGCCGTACACCAGCTTTTGCCAAGCGGCGCAGGTACATCTCAAGGCCGAAGGCTTCTCGGAAGAAGCGGCTGTACGAGTGGACGAGGATCACGTCGAACGGGTGATCGCCATCGCAAGCCCGTTCGATCATTTTCTGGAATTCGGGCCGGTTGTCGTCCGTCGCCGAGGCTCCAGGCTCGACATATTCAGCGACGAGCGACCAGCCCTTATCATCACAGAAGGACTGCAGCTTCTTTCGCTGATCTGGGATGGAGAGATCCGACCCGGCCTGTCGAGTTGTTGACACTCTTAAGTAGCATGAGACCCTCGTAGATCCAATCTGAGATTGCATATCTGGGCTCTGGCTGGTGTTGTTTGGCATCAGGTCGCTCGATTGCGCTTCACTGAGTCTGATTCGTTCGCCGCGCGTTCTCAACCGAGCGGACGGTCTGCGCATGCAGATTTTTGCCCGTCGCGATTGACGCGCGACGGGCAGACTTGATCCGAAGTTAACTGAGTCTCAATCGCTAGGGAGCGTTGTTCATCTGCAGAGATGCATGGAACATCCCTTCGTAGCGCTCATCCGCGAGCAACAGGGCAGCGTGGTGGCCCTGCCGCTTCAATTCACTGAGTTGATGGCACTCCCAGCCGTTCCCAAGCAGGTGTCTCGCATGACGGGTTGCTTGCTGCCGGTTGTGGTGCGCTAGCGGACCGATATCGATACCGACGAACCGTGCGATGAGGTTCGCGCCGCGCAGGGCGACGATCTCCTCGGCGACGTGTTCCTGCGGATGCAGCGTGTCGTCGGGCAGGAACTCGTGGCTTCGCAGGACGCGACCGGTGGCGTGGATTGCCTCATGGAAAAACCTGTCGGCCAGGGCAGCGGGGCTGTCCTGAGCGGCGCTGTCGATCCAGATCAGAGTTTTCCGGCCGGGAGCGACGAGGGTGCCACCGAGGCCGATGAACGGCCGCAATGCTTCATCCCCGCGCATCGATACGAGTTCGATATTCAAGCGCGTTAGACGATCACGCAACCGCATAGTGCCTGCCGTCTCTACGATACCGAACGCCCCGTCTTCACGGCGTTCGTCAACGTATCGGCGTATCATCCGGTCGTATCGCAGGAGGTTCGGCGGCTGGATCGGACCGTGTAGGTCGAGGCTGATGGTCTTGGTCGTCATGCGGTTTTTCTCACGTGTTAGAGGACGTTTTTAGCCTAGCCCGTGATCGGAGACTTCAGTTGCATTGCTGCCAAGAAGTCCGACAAGGACTCTGTGCCGCAAGCTTACCTGCGCATCTTGCGGAGAATCTCGTCGAGCTGAGCGCCGAGATACATCTCCAGAACCTCGAGCTCTCTGGGAGTGACCGAGGACTGATCGAGATGTTCGAGTATGACCGTCAGGCGCACTGGCGCCGGCCGCCGAAAAGATTTTCGACTCACGGTCGAAGCTGAGGAGGAACGGACGGGCTCAGCCATCGAGGGCCAGCCCCTTTCCGCGCTGACGGTCACGTCTTGGTTGGCCGGCTGTCTTTGCCGGCATCGATAGGGTGTTGGCTGGGCTGGCTCTGCCTCCATCCGATCTGGACAGGTCGAGCTGGTCCTGCCGTTCGGCCGTTTGAGCGCCGTAGTCGAGCGTCGAGGCCTTCTCGCCCGAGCGTCCGAGAACGCGCGCGAGGACTGCCTGTCGTTCATCGCTCGTGACCGGACGGCCCCGCTCACTCAGAGACCGCTCCTTCCGAACTGCCGCGTCAAATCCGATGCAGTCCACGAACAGGCGCGTCGTCTCGCGTGCCCGACTCGCTGCGACGAAGGCATCGTGCCGGTCGAAGCCGGCATCGACCCAGACGAGTGCCGCGTCCGTAGTCAGGCCCTGCGCGCCGAAGCAGGTCGTGGCATAGGCGTGACCTAACCGCACGCGGCCTCGGGCGTCGGCCAACGCCTCGGGCGCGAAGCTGACCTCCCGGGCGCCGATCCAGGCTCTTAAGCGCAACCCCTCTGTATGCCGCTCGATTCCAGTAAGGATGGCCTCCGTTCCGTTGATCGCTCCGACACTGTCCAGTCGGGCAAGGAAGCGGAGGCGATCGCCGACGGCCAAGCCGAGCTGGTGTTCGCGTCCCGAAGCAGTGACTGCGGTCAGGCTTACGGCATCCTCCGCCCCGAGCCGACCTTCGCCCCGCAAGGCTTCACGAACCCCAGCGTTCAACGCCAGCACCTGGCTGTTCGTGCGCGCGATCAGGATTGGTTCGGGCGCGGTGAGGTCTGACCTGCGGGCTGCGACCCAGGCGGTGATCATCGCGGTAGTCGTCGCACGCGGCCCGACGTACGAATCGATGGCAGCATGGCGACCGAAAAGGCCCAACGCGGCCTCGGCGCGTCCGGCGCCGAGATGGCTCACCGCTTCGCGAGCCCAGGCGTGGCGCTGACGAACGATGACGTCCACCCGCCGCGTCCCGATCGCGTCGGCGACGATGCGCAGGCCCGGGCCGCCGATCGGCTGCAACTGCTTACGATCGCCGACGAGGCGAAGAGCCACCTGCTCCCCGCGTGCCTGGGCACGCTCGACCTCTTGCAGGATGCGGTGCAACTGCCGACTGCCGGTCAGACCCGCCTCGTCGATCAGCAACACGGTTTGATCTTGCAGGAACGGACGTCCTCGGTCCGCTCCCGCCAGCCAGCTATCGATGGCGCGGGCCTCGATCGCCAGATCGTCGCGCAGAGCATGAGCGACTTTCCAGGCGCTCGCCGCGCCGATGACGCGCCAACCGGCCTCCCGCCAAGCCTGAGCTACGGGCGCGAGCAGGGTCGTCTTGCCAACACCTGGCGCACCCTCGACGATGCCGAGCACCGATGGTGTGGCGGCAAACCGTGCGGCTTGTGACTGTTCCAGATTGAGGCCCGCGCGCTGCACGAGTTCTTCGACGCGCGCTGAGTCTGGACCAAGGGCGATGCTTCTTGCTGCCAGATCGACAGCACTCGCCTGCAACTCGCGCTCGATCGCGATCATCTGCGGCGTCGAATAGATCGGATGCGGCCAACGAGCGTCGCGCCCGAGCGCGACGACATCGCCAGCCGCGACAAGCCGGTCGACCTCGACCATGGCCCGCTCGGCCCCTGCGCCGGTGCCCATGAGAGCCGTGGCAACCGCGGCGACCAGATGCCGGTGCTCGAAGATGCTCTGCGTCTGCGTGAGCGCGAGTGGGACGGCATCGATTCGGGCGCGGATCAGGGCTTCCCGCTCCCCGTGCGTCAGAACAGGTTTCCCGAGCCCCCGGGCGAGGGCCGCACGCAACACCGCCTGCGGCTCGAACCCGCGCGCTGCGGCGCGTTCCCGCCAGAATGCGTGTCGATCCTCGCCAGCCTCCGCAGCCGGTTCCTTCGCCCGGCGGGTCGCCCGTGCCTTGGCCGCGGCGAACGCAGGCGCATCGGCGCTGCTCCCGATGCCCGCCGCTCCGAGCTCGTCCTCGATCTCGTTTCGGCGCGCCGAGAAGTAGGCGCACAATTCGCGATCGACGCCGTCAACTTCGAACAGTCCGTTCGACCCGGTCACCTCGATGGCAAAGCCGAGCCGCTCCAGCTCGCGGGCGAGTTCGTTGTGGTAAACAGATCCTGAAGCCATCTTCCACGCGAAGACGGCCTTGCCGTCCAGTGCACCGAAGGTGCTGTCCTCCCGCTGCGCCAATGACAGCACGCAGGCGTGATGGTGCAGCGCAGCATCGGAGAAGATCAGGCCGTCGTCGTGTTCTGCTGGCCGTGCTTCGCCATGCCGGAACAGCGCGACCGTGAGATTGACCCGCTCACGGATCCGGCCGCCTTTGCCGCGGCGGCAGAATGCGGCGTTGCGGTCGAGCAAGCCGATCGCAGAGGCGACGGCTGCCTCATGGGCTTGCTCGATCGCCGCTCGCATCTCCGGGTCAGCAAGTGCCCAGAGCAGGGAAACGGATTTGGGGGCGCTGAACGTGACGTCGTAGCCGCCGACGCGTTCGTCGCGCCGACCGGTCTTCGCGAGAAATGGCCGACCTTGATCGTCAAGGGCGGCATGCAGGCGCTCGAACGGCGCAGGTTCAACCTGACTGCCCGCCTTGAGGCCGAGTCCCGGCCCGACGATGAGCCAGCAGCCGGCGGGTTCGCGACCCCCGAGATAGTACTCGGCCTCAGCGAGATAGTAGCGGGCGGATGTTCCTGCCGCGACTGACGCGACCATGGCTGCCTCCAAAGTGGAAGCAGTTCAATAAGCGCAGCTCTGGGCGGGCCGATCAGATTTCACAGCACAAAATCTGGACCCGAGTCGGTGAGATTTTTCGAAGGGAAATCTCAGAGTGTCAGCTGGATTCCGTGTTTGATCCGCCTCGTCCATGGGCCTCCGCCCGCGGCACAGGCATGGAGCACGCAATGCCAGCCAAACCCCTTCAGCGTACCCAGCCTCCCCATGACCCCGGTTCTCCTCCATCTTCCATCACCGCAACCGCTCGGCCGCAGTTGGTCGTCGTTGCGAGCGGTAAGGGTGGGGTTGGTAAGTCGACCTTGGCGACCCTCGTCGCCGATCTCTGGACGCTCGCCGGGCAGGCCTACAGGCCGTTTCAAGTCGATGACCAGCGCAGACTCGGCGCGATGCTCGGCGCCCGTGTAGCGACCATCGTACCCGACTACGAGGCCGCGATGCGGGCGCCTCGGGCTCTGACCGGGCCCTTCTCGCCACTCTACGACGCCTGCGCCGAGACGAGCGAAACCGCGGCTTGCGTCCTGCTCGATGTCGGTGCCAACCGCATCGATCTGACGGCACTCTGGGCGCGTAAGGCCGAGTTGCAGGAGGATCTGACTGCCTGGGGCATGTCCGCGGTCGTTCTGGTGCCTGCACCCGTTGAGAGCGAGGCGCTCCGCCAAGCAGCCGTGACGATCCGGGCCTTCGCAGCTGCCTTGCCGGGGGCGAACATCGTCTTTGTCGAGAACCAACGTGACGGACGTCTGTCGGAACTCAAGCCGCGCTCGGAGGCCGCCGTCGTCTGGCGCTCCGAACTCGCCCCGCTCCTGGGCGGTGAGGGTCGCCACCATAGCGTCATGCCGCTGATCGAAGCCGATGCATGGAGCGCCTACGAGAACCACGCTCTGCGGTTCATCAAGGCCATGAGCCTCGCACCAGCCGAGGCTGCGGCGCTGCTCGGCGAGGAGGTCTCTGAGGCCAAGATCATGCGCTCGGCGGTGACCGCGTTCGTGCGCACCATGCGAGCTGAACTTGCGCCGCTGTTGCCGGGCATCGTCGACTCCGGGGAAGCGTGATGGCCGACGATGCCGGCCGGGCTCCGCCCGACAACGGCCTGGGCATGCGAAGGTGTGAGCCCGATTCGCATCCGTCGCAACCGGCATCGGCGCGGCAGGCGATCGAGCATGCGATCCTCGACGAGGGGCGGGCTGCTCGCCTCGCTCTGGCGCGCCGAACTGCTCAGGAAGCGCTGCTCAATCCTGGCGCGATTACCGCGCGACGGCTCAGTCGCCTCGGACCGGACGGGCTCTCTCGATTCATCGAGGAGATCCGCCACGGTGCGCGATCGACACTTGGACAGAGCGTACCTCAGAGCAGAGAGCACACGGCAGGGGCGAACCCGGACGGCACCCAGCCACCTCGATATGCGAAGCCGAGTGTCGCCCGGATCGAAGGCTGGTGGCGAACGTGCCGGGAGGGTGCTCCAGGTTTCGAGGCTAGGGCGCGGTGCTGGGGCTACGCCACGGGCGCGGTGCTGGCGGCCATCTGCGTCGCGCTGCTCCGCCAGACCAAGTTCTGAACTCCTTCAGGCAAATGCACGTGCTCGCGGACGCGCCTGCGCGCCCGCGAGCATCCATTCCTGTCCAGGAACAAGCGATGTTCACACCAGTCCTGCAACATCTCGGCACTGCGCCCCGCCGCTCTTTGGAGCCGGCGATCAAAACCGCACTTCTCACTCTTGTTCTGGTCGCGGCCGCAGCGATGCCCGCGTTGACGATCGCAGCGCCGCCCTTCGTCGGCCCTTGGGACGGTGCGGAGCGCGTTCCGGTCCTCCACATCCTCGCTCGTGCCGACCTGCCCTGGGTCGAACTGAGTCTCCAGCGTCGCGCTGCTCTCGCTCTGCTCTGCGCGATCGTCGCCGGGTTGGTCGCCGGCTGCCGCGCCTTCCGCGACACGCCGCTGAGTGACTGTGGCGTCGTACAGCCACACGCTGACGAACCTCGTCATTATCGCGATGAGGATGCCGCCCGCGCGCTGACCGAGCGGCTGACCGAGCAATACGGCGCAGGAAGCAAGAAAGGCCTCTGGCTCGCGCCAGGCATTTGCCTGCCGCGTGAGGCCGAGGGGATGGGCCTCCTCATCGTCGGTGACAAGGGCTCGGGCAAATCGAACATCCTGCGGGCCCTCGCCAGCCAAGCCATAGCGCGCGGAGACCGCGTCCTGCTGCATTGTGTGAAGGGTGATGTCGCTCAGTCCTTCGCGCCCGGCGAAGCCGTGTTGATCGGTGCTCATCACGCCGATAGCTGGGCCTGGGACACTGGCGCCGACCTTGTAGGCGACGCGGCATACATGGACCTCGCCGCGGCCGTCATTCCGATGTCGGAGGGTGGCGCGTTCTGGGCGCAGAGTGCGCGGGCTGTGTTCATCGACGTGCTGCACGACCTCGTCGCCGAGCGCGGTCGGGCCTGGACGTTCATGGATCTGTTCCTCCGCCTGCTCGACGAGCCGGGGGCGATCCAGGCACGCGTCGCTAGGCTTGATCTCTCCGCCAGTCCCCTGCTCGGACAGGGGGAGGACGGGATCGGAAACACCACGTTCGGGGTGATGGCTACACTGTGGTCCGGCGCGCTCTCCAGCGTGCGTCCGCTTGCTTTGGCGTGGGCTGCAACGCCGCGGCATCGGCGCTTTTCAATCAGGCAATGGCTGCGTGGTCACGGCCCGAGAACGGTCATCCTACAGACTTCGCCTGAGTATGAGGAGTTGTCGCGGCTGATCACAACGGTCCTACTCGGCCGCGTATTGACTGGAATTAGCGACCCGAGCTTGCCCGTAAGCATTAATAGACGGATAAATTTTATACTTGACGAATTTGCGTCCTTGGGCCGGATTCCGCGGATTGAGAGCGCTTTAGCGCTCGGGAGGGAGAAGGGCCTCGTGGTTAACGCCGCCGTTCAGAGCCTCACCCAGCTCTCTGCTCTATACGGTACCGAAAACGGTCAAATTGTGCAGGATCTGTTCCGCCTTCGGATCTTCTCCGCACTTGCTATGGGGGCCTCGGCAGATCGGGCTGAAGCGTTGATCGGGCGCCGTACGCTCATCTGGCATCAGCGCAATGGCGAGGCTGATCGCAAGGGTCGTTACCGGACTGAACGCGGGGAGCGGCCGCTTCTGTCGACGACCGCGCTAACCCGCGATCTCGGTGTACGCCTTGTCGGCACCGATCCAGACGACCCGACGCATAAGCGCCTCCGCGCTGTCGTTACCGGTCTCGGCGATGTCTACGAACTCGACTGGCCGCTGACGATCTGGCCGAAGAAACGTGAGGGCTACGTCGCCGCACGGTGGCTGACCACTCCCCGCAGGTCCAGCTCCAAGGATGATGCCGTGCCGCACAGGCGGATCCCAGAAAATATCTCTCGAAGCGATGGTGGCATTGCGTGACGACCGACACCTCTACGGGGTGCCTAAACTCCAATGATGAAACGGCCAGCGGAGGTGACGCACCCCCGCGCGAGTTCCGTTGTCATCCAGATAGGAGTGCAATGATGTTACGTTGCCGCAAGAACGGAAAAAGTAATGCGACGCGCTCGAAGGCTAGAAGCGGCGCCAGAACCGAGAAGAAGAACATGAAAGGACTAACCTGCCGAGATCCGCCCGCAAAGCTTAGGCGAAACCATTCCACGCGGGATCAGATGGCGTACAATCCGCGCGGTGAAATCGTTTTTACGGATGTTCGAAGCCTTTCGAGGTTGTCGACCGGCAGCAGGAGGGCGGGGCCGACTACGGTCACGTGACGTTGTGCGATATCGACGTGGGCCCCGGACTTTTGATGCCCATGATCGTTTAAGACGTATGAGACAGTGAATTTGTTCGATTGCTCGACAATAACAGTTGCAGTTCTCTCGATCGTTTCCCACGCAGTCTTGCTGAGGAAAGACTCAAGTGTTCTGAACGCGGACCAAGCATCAGGTGAGTCAAACAAATCCTGGAATTCTGGAGACGGCCGACAAAACACACCAACGATATCCGCGGACGTCGTAAGGTCCAGAGTGGCTTGACAGTTTCGGCGCAGGGCTCCTGCCCAGCGAGCTAGACGCTCAATCCTAAGCCATTCGCAAGCACGAGTCTGATGTGGGATAGGCACACTTCCACCGTAAAAAGCGACTAAGACGCGATCTACGAGGCTAGGTTGCCAGCGTTTGATAGATATATCGTTCGTTTCAGGGTCGATGTCGTGCTTGCCGTAAATCTCATCCCTCAGTTCCGAATCTTCGTGTGCGTCTGTGGTAAGTTCGTTTGTATGACCATTCCGGATAGTCATTGATATCCTTCGCGTCAATTCTGCCGAAAGCCTCAACCTCATGATATTCTGGCACATAAACAAGGCAATCGATGAGGCTTCGAATTCATCACAACGTGCCATCAGACAGCCGGTCATTTCTCTCGAAAGCTGAGCTTTGAGTTCCCCATGTGTCAGACCGTACCAGCGGGTGCCAGCCTTCCCACCTTGCTCTACAGCAGTTCCATAGATGGCAGCGATAGAAGGATAGATCTTTCGACTGACTGAGAAATTGTCGCAACCAACCCACAAACCGGCTTGTCTTGTTACTCTGATGGCGGGATCACCTTTCCTCCAGTTTTCTCTAGATCCACAAATCGGCAAAAGTATATCTTCCGTGGGCTTATTCAGCCAATCTGGGAGATATGAGGTTGGTGTAAGATACTTCATCGCTTCAAGAAAGGCGTCTGTTTTAAGGAAGAGGCCGTAAAAGCTATCGAAATTTACTTTTAGGGCTTCCATCCGTGTTTCATTTTTTGGTCGAGGCTGTTTTTTTGAAGCTAAGTTCTTAAGGCTCGCCGGAGATGTTCTGTAACCTTTCTCCATAAATAGTTTTTCATCTTTCGACGTCAGAAATGGCGTGCGCGTTACGACATCGTCGTATGTTAGGGGCACGAAACGCACCCGGCGGTATCGGGGTGCGATTTCTTTTCTGATCTCTCGTATGATACTTTTGAATGATATTTTTCTACGCCTTGCCGGATCAAAATAGATTACATAATCGATATTACTACGAGCAGCAACGATAGTCTCTTGATCGTTAATATATTCAATTTGCTCCCAAGGTAGAAGATTTTCATCTTGTTGATCGTTTTGTTGATTTGCGCGAAACGCCATACTATAATTCCCGTATCTAAGGTCTGATTTCAGCGCTTTTCGGGCTTGAGGCGAGCGCGAGCTAATGCGAGCTCTGCGTCCGTAAAATCCGGAACTGGTGGCCGTTTGGAAGGCGCTACGTGTCGCTGGAGTAGTGATTCGGCTGCCTCGGCTTTGTCCATGTCGGGTTTTCGATCCCGGCGGCGCACAATTGTATCGCCCCGCGGTAGCGCTAATGCCGAGCGTTCTTCACCGGACGGCATACGTTCCGAGGCGTCCCGATCCGGTCTGGTAGACCAACATCTCTGGCGGACGGCCCGTGAATAGCTAGCACGCAGCTGATCAGCCGAAATTGGGCCGCCATCGAGTCTTCGCGCGCCGGCTGTGGCAAGGATCTTGGCAATACTAGCCCAGCGCAACTTTGCCGAGCGCGCAGTCTGCAACACATGCAGATGGCGCGAAACAACGGCGTCGAGCGCAATCGGCTCTCCCGCGAGGGTGAGGTCGGAAGCCAGTCGCGCTAAGCTCGATCGAAGTTCGTCAGCGTCCATATGGACCGCTGTACAGATCGGCCCTTGTGAACCTCACACGGAAATCGCGTCAATTCGAAGCAATTTGAAGCCGTTCGAACAGCTGCAAAATGCTTCAAAAAGATTCAAGATTGATGCACACCTGTGCACCTTTGGTGCTGGCGCATCTTGGGGACACCCAGCTTCCATCCAGATGGAGTGCACCCTCTTTGACCGGACAGGCAGCGGAGCGGGTTCAGGCGCTCCGGCTGAGGTACTCTCGGGGCGAGAGCATGCGCAGGCCGGAGTGCGGGTGGACGGTGTTGTAGTTCTCGAACCAAGCCGGCAGAAGCCGCATCACGGTCTCGGCGTCGGCCAAGATGGCGAAGCGGACATAGTCGCGCTTGAGCGTCTTCACGAACGCCTCCGCGATGCCCTTGCTCCGCGGCGAACGCAACGGAGTGAACAGCAACCGTAGGCCGAGCGCGGCGGCCGTCTGCGCTGTCTCCTTGGCGATGTAGGCGGAGCCGTTGTCGGACAGCCATTCGACTGGGTGCGGGGTCTTCGTCGCGCCGAACCGGCGCTCGCAGCAGGCGATCATCAGGTCGCTGTAGCGCGACGATCTGAATGAGAGCCCGTGTGGTCTCATCCTGACTGCCACGCTGCAGGTCGCAGACCATCTCGGCCGAGACGCCTGTCGTGGTCGCCGACCACGCCATGATCTCACGGTCGCAAGCGTCGATGGCAAACAACACGCGCACGATCGCACCGTCCCGGCAGCGCAGTTCAAGGTGATCCGAGCTACCCGCTCCACGTTCGAGCGCAACGGGGCCGGCGGGCGGTGTACGGCGCGAGGGTGAGCCCGTTCGACGGCAGGATGCGCAGCACCCGCTCGGCATTGACGCTCGCATCGCCGCGCGAGCGCATGGCCCGGTTCACCAGTGCGGTGACGCGGCGATAGCCGTAGCTCGGGCGGGCATCGACGATCGCGCGGATCGTCAGCAGCAGCTGCGCCTCCTCGGGCTAGTAGTAGAGGCTGCGCGACCGAGCAGGTCGACTCAGGCGCTCGGCCGGGTGGGAGCGGGCCACGCCGAGCGTGTCGGCGACCGCTTTCACCGCAAACCGCCCGTCGAACCACTCATGCGGGCCCATCTTCCACGCCTTCTCGAAGCGGTTCAAGGCCAGGAAGAGCAGCTTCAGCGCGGCCTGGTCGGTCGGGAACTGCCCGCGGGCGCGCTCGGCCCGGCGCAGCGTGGCGTTCAGGGTCTTTATGGCGTTCGTAACGGGTATGAAGATAGCGGTGCCGTGACTCGGCCGGGACGCAGGTCCTGGCGTATGGTGCGACCATCCGGGACAGAGGCACCGGCAGCACGAAGGTGCGGGCAGGCCGAGGTATACGATGAGCTGCGAGCTCGCGTTAGTAGTTGGCCGCCTCTGCGACTTGCCCGGTTGCGCCGTGAGCGCGGATCCGTAGGTGTCGTGTCGCCCGCAGCTCCCCTCCTGAGGCAACGAGAGGAGCAGCCACGCGACGCGTAATCGGAGTGGACCTGCGCCGCACCTTCGCCGAGGTCGTGGTACTGTCAAAGCTTTAACGGCAAGCTGTGCGACGAGTGCCTGCGCCAGGAGATCTTCTACTCGCTCAAGGAAACCCAGGCCGTGATCGCCCTCTGGCAGAATACCTACAACCGCGTCCGGCCGCACTCGCCCCTGGGCTATCGGCCCCCAGGCGCCCGTCAGCTACCCAGATCTGGCCTTCCGGCTACCCATGGCAGCGGCCGTGCAGTAGCCTCTTGTAACTTGATCCATCCCGCGTCGGGTATACTCCTCGGCGCGGTGGCGGGTGAGAGACCGTTAGCCTCTGGGGCCACCAAGCCCGCAAGTGAGCCAGGGTCCTCGCCCGCCGTTCCATCGAACCCGAACAGTCGCTTGGGCCGCTCAACGCGAAGCCCGCTTGCGCAAGGATGGGATCAGATGGACGCTCCTGTTGTCGGGATCGACGTGGCTCGTGACCGCCTCGATATTCACGTTCATCCCGCAGGGGCAAACTTCGCCGTTGATCGTACGACCGAGGGCGTGGAGCAGCTGTGCGAACGCCTCCGGTCCCTGAAGCCGAAGCTCGTCGTCCTTGAGGCGACCGGCGGTTTGGAAGTCATGGTGGCACGTTCCCTCACCACCTGCGGGCTGCCAACCGTGATCGTGAACCCAGCACAGGTCCGTGCTTTTGCTCACGCGCTGGGCCAACGTGCCAAGACCGACCGCATAGACGCCACGGTGATCGCCCGGTTCGCGGCGGCCACCAATCAGCCCGTTCGCGCACGGGCCGATGCCGAGACTCAGGCGTTGGCTGATCTTGTCACGAGACGCCGTCAGATCGTTGGTCTGATTGCGTCTGAGCGGCAGCGAGCGAGCCAAGCTCCATCCTGCATTCGAGACAGCGTCCGGCGCGTCATAGAGGCGTTGGAGCAGGAGCGGGGTGTGGTCGACCGCGCGATTGATGCAGCGGTAGACCGGTCCCCGGCATGGGGCAGGAAGGTGACCCTTCTGACCTCTGTGCCCGGCATCGGATCGACGATCGCGCGGACTTTGATCGCAGAGCTGCCCGAGCTGGGGAGCCTTGACCGAAAGCAAGTCGCCGCGTTGGTTGGCTTGGCCCCTTGGACGCGGCAATCCGGTCAGTGGCGTGGCAGGAGCTTTATCGCGGGCGGTCGCGCGCCCGTCCGCACGGCACTGTTCATGGGCGCCCTCGTGGCCAGCCGTCACAACGCCGCGCTGAAAACCGTCCGTGACCGGCTCATCGCGGCCGGCAAGCCCAAGCTCGTTGCTCTGATTGCCACTGCTCGGAAGCTGATCACCATCCTCAACGCCATCCTGAGGGACGGAGCGCCATGGCAAACCGCTTGACCGCCAAGACAGTCGCTCACTCGGCTCGGTCCAAGATGTCAGTAAGATTAGAGATATTTTATCGTACCAATTCTGACATGCCCTCCCCGCTGAAGATCTGAATTGTGATCTCCTCAATGAGTGGAATCGCATACGTCGTGATGAAATCGTTATCGCTCTCAGATAAAACATACTCCCCAATCCTACTATGGGCAATTGAACTTCTAATTCTATAAACATGGTATGCCGCGATTTTCGTTATAAACTCATCATATGAATCTATTTTTTGGCAAAGTTTGACGCGCTTGAAATCCTCAAAATCAATTGCACCTGAGCGAACTAAATCACAAAACCTTGCCCATTGGTCATCAGTCCCCAGTGGATTGCCTTCTTTACTATGTGCTTGAAACATATCTTCAGCGCGATCTAAATATGGGGCGAGTGCAGGCATTTTGGATGCTACAGCTCGGGGATTTTCACAATATTCCTTGAATATAGCTTTAAGCTTGTCCAATTCACTTCTCTGATAAGTGGACATTACCTTACCAAAACCGGCAAGGTTATTTCCAGATTTGACAAGTTTTCTAAATGTTACGTAATCAAACAAAAGTTCTATTGTGTGATATAACTTTAGATACTGCTCCTGAGGACTCGCTGCGAGAGCGGTCAGCATGAAAGATCGGCGATGATATTCGGTCGCGAGAATTACCTTCGGGCGAGCGACTATATCTCGCTTCCATCCTGCGTAGGGAACTGATGATGCTCCATGATGAAAGCCGCCCCACAGAGCAGAACCGGCCTTGTAATCGGCTACATACCTTTCCAACTCGGATGCGTCTATCACTGCGTAGTCGCGCGTGAATTGATGCGTCTCGCTCCCCACCGCCCCACGAATGCAGTCCGCGAGGTAGGCAGAGTACTGCCACCTCGTCATTGTTTCGATAGAGTATGGGCCCTTGCCACTTACTAGGCACAGAGTCCCGAATATAACTCCATGCTCATCAGAGATTTCTAAATCATTGGTGCGATCGAGCGACCAACTTACTCCATCCAATGGCATTACAGCGCGGCGGCTTACAACGAGATAACCATCCTCGAGCGTGGCTGTCGATGGATCGACCTCTTCAATAATCTGCAGCAACTGCAGAGCTGCTGCTTCGCGGATCTCCTGCGGTGTCATCTATTCGGCCGCCTGGTTCCAGCACTCGCCGAGAGGCGTTTCTCCTGCATCTCTGAAATACTCTTTAAAGCCGTTCGTAATGAGGCGCCGGGTTGCCACGCCAACATTCACTTTTCTCGGACTAATGCCGCTTCGCAGTCGATTGAATGTCTCCAGCGAAAGTGGGTCAGTGCCGGGGGCCGCATTGGTGAGCTGATTTTTGAGCGCGCCAAGTGCCGTATTGGCTCTTTGACGGCGGTTCTCGTTCGTCGAGAATTGGGCGAGTGCCGCGAAGAAAGACGCCATAACATTCTCGCTTGAGAGCCAGTTATGTTGGTCGGCGGGAGTAAGCGGCTCGCCGTCGCCTGAAGCTGAGACGTCGGCACCTTGCTCGACATCAGCAGCTGGGGCCGCTCGATATACGCGGAACGCCTCAGTGTCTAAATCCGCGTAGAGTTTCAAAGTCTCAATGAACACGTCGAATTGCTGCGATAACGCAGATTCACCCATGTCGAGAGCGCTGCTCTCCATAAGCTGATTGGCAACGATGTTATGCTTTTGCAGCTCCGGGGAAGCGGTGACCATTGCTTGGTAGGCAGAGACAACAATATTGAATGCAAATTTTCTGGGCCTGGTCCGGCGGGTTGCATCTCGTTCTCGATAGATTTCTATATTTGGAATTTTCTTTTCGATCGAAGCTTGCAGTGACGCAAACAATAGTTCCAGCTGATGTCGGATCGACATAGGCTTTTGCCCGGCGTTGAGAACGATTATCCGGTAGATCAAATTGTGAAGTTCGCTTTCCAGCCAGAATTCGACTAGTATGCGTTGACCTTCCTTGAAGTATTGTCCGTCATCTGATAAATCGCGCATGATATATGTGCGCTGCAAACCGTCGAGGATATCAACACTTCCAGGAGTGTTGAGTACTGCGGCCAGCTGTCCCGCTGTGGATGGGTCGTTCCTATAGCACTCCACTACGGGGAGGATCGCGCTAACGTTCTCGGGTTTGACAGCGAGAGTAATGGATGGAAGCAACGCTCCTTCACTGATATCCAATTTGAGGCGTTCGTAGGCCTTGTGGGACTCACGCCTCCGCTGAAGGTGAAAATCCTCGAACTCTTTGCCGACAATCGCGAGGTACTCGGGAATGCTCATCTGCGTGTATACAACGGACGTACCCGTTCTGACGTCTGTCGCAGTCCCCAGGATCGTCACTGCCATTGCCGCCTCATCCATCATCGCTGATGCAAGGGAGTCCGGCAGGACCTAGCCTTCACAGCTCGTGAGTCGTTCCTTGTGACGGCATGCGGACGATCGTCAAGCCCGCTCGCAGAGCGCATCAGAATGGCTATTGGCTATCCATAATTTTGGATGGAACGAGCCGTGCTGCTGAGCTATCGATTTTCAGGCCGTCGCTCGATTCGCGACCTTCGCTACGGTCGCTCTGCACGCACGCTTCACACTCGCCGAAGAGATCCCGAACTGGGCCGCGGTGGTCGCGATGCTGGCGCTGTTCTCCTTGCGGAGCTATGCCGGATTTTAGGTGACGGCGGTGGTCAGGCGGCGCGGTGATCTGGGCTCGCGACGACCTCGGTCCCGTCGCGGAAGATGACGCCGGCCACGACCTTCGGCAACTGGTTTTCGCCCTTCAGCCGGCGCCAGGTTTTCGACGCCGCCATGACCAGCTTGAACACCATCAGCTTGGCGGTCGTGGCCGAGAGCGCCCCTTTGGTCCGCACGGTCCGATGCCGCACCGTAGCGAACACGCTCTCGATCGGGTTCGAGCTGCGCGGGTGGTCCCAGTGCTCGGCCGGGAAGTCGTAGAACGTCAGCAGCGCCTCCCGATCCTTGGTCAGGCAGGCAGCGGCGCGGGGGTACTTGGTCCCGTATTTCTCAATGAAGACGGTCAGCGCCACCTCGGCTGCCGCCCGGGTCGGCGCGCCGTGGATCTCGCGCAAGTCCGCCTTGATCGCCGCCTGGATGGACTTCGGCACCTTGTCGAGGACGTTGGCCGTCTTGTGGACCCAACACCGCTGGTGAGCGGTGCCGGGGAAGACCTCGTCCAGCGCCCGCCAGAAGCCGAGAGCGCCGTCGCCCACCGCGATCTCGGGCGCGATCGACAGCCCGCGCCGCTTCACGTCGACGAGCAGCTCCCGCCAGCTCTGGGCACTCTCGCGCACGCCCACCTGGAAGCCGACGAGCTCCTTGCGACCCTCGGGCGTCGCCCCAATCAGCACGAGCATGCACTCGGCCTGCTCGGCCATCCGCGCCTGCAGATAGACGCTGTCGGCCCAGACGTAGGCGTAGCCGGCGTGCGGAGAGATCGCGGCCCTGCCAGCGGGCATACTCGTCTGCCCACGTCGCCGTCAGCCGGGCGATGACGGCCGGCGACAGGTTCGGGGCGTCACGACCCAAGAGGGCTGCCAGCGCGTCCTGGAAGTCGCCGGTCGAGACACCGCGTAGGTACAGGACCGGCAGCAGCGCATCCAGGTTGCGGGTGCGCCGCGCCCACTTCGGCAGGATGGTCGAGGTGAATCGGACCCGGTCCTCAGACCCGCTCGCACCGCGAACCCGGACACGGACCCGCGCGACCGGTACCGGGCCGATGCCGGTTTGGATCGCCCGCTCCGGCCCGTGACCGTGCCGCACCAGCCGGGCCCGTCCATCCTGCAGCCGCAGGTCCTGCATCGCGCTCAAGAACGCGTCCGCCTCCATCTCGACAGCCTGGGCGAGCAGGCGGCGGGCGCCGCTACGCAGCACCTCGGTCAGGGGATCGTCGAGGTCTTCGGGATGACGAAGTCGGACGACGTTGGTAGGTGTCTCCATGGCGTATCGCTCTCACTGAGAGGTTCTGGCAGGCTCGACACCCGCCTCGATACGCCGCCTTCAACTCACCGTCGTCACCCAATCTCCCGCATAGCTCCTTCAACGGCAAGCTTCGTGACAAGTGCCTACGCCAAGAGATCTTCTACTCGCTGAAGGAGGCGCAGATCGTGATTGGTCTATGGCAAACCACCTACAACCGCGTCTGCCGCATTCTTCGCTGGGCTATCGGCCACCTGCGCCCGTCAGCTACCCGGATCTGGCCTTCCGGCTACCGATGACCGCGACCATGCAGTAGCCTCTCGATTGGCTCGGTCCAAAATATCGGTCAGGTCAGCACTCAGCGTCAGAGCCGTATTTGGGTTGTCCGATGATTCTCGTCACGTGAGTCGATTGACATGCGTCTTCTCAGATAAGTATGCTCGTAAAAGCGGTCAGATGTGTGCCAAATGAACAGCATGTGTCCCGGGCAATACCAGAAGAATAATATTTGTCTCTTGAGCAGGAAACGGATGTTGTTCTGATGACGGTTGAGTGCCCTTGCCAGTATGATGACAAAATAAAAATGTCAGTGCTGCCTATCAGATAAGTCATACTTGGTAAGCTAGGAGAGGCTACATAAAAGGGAGTCGCGCCATGGAAGATATTACATTAGGAGATATTTTTAAAATCCTTGTCCAAACTGCAACCCAGGGGGATCCGGGGAAGATATTCATTTTGGTTGGCATTTTAGCAATCTCGCTTGGGTCATACGCGATTTACAAAGCGATTAGTTCGCCTCCTGATGAAACTAAATCATTTCAGAAAGTGCTAATTTCTCTCTGCTGCATTTCCGGAGCTGTTTGCTTATTGCTTGGATCGACAATAGGAACAATTGTGGCCTGGCGAAAAGAAAATTCTGAGAAATTGGTGCGAGAAATCACTAAACCTGAGCAGGCTTTCAAAAGGTTGCAAAACAACGAACGTGTCACGTGGTTGATTCGGTTGATTCCCAGAAAGCCAGAAGAAAATAATCTAGGAATAGACCAGTTGGCAAAAATTGGAAAAGATGACCAGAAATATACATTTGTGGCGGATTACGATGAACTGAGGGGGCGAACTGCGGCAGAAGCCGTTCGCATGCTTGGGCTCGAATTAAATGAAGAAGATAAAGTCTCGGCCGTTATATTTCCTGTAGCTAGCCGTAAACTGTACCCTGTGAACGCTCGGGGATTGCTGCAAGTTATTTCTAAAGTTGAGCAGGATCCTGCGGTTGTTGAAAAATTTCAAATATCTCGCGCGCTTCAGCCAGAAGATTATTCTGCGCTCAATCTTGAAAAGGCGAGAGAAACGCCGTCGGCGTATGCTTGGGAGAATTACAAAGATCATTATCAGCAATATTGTCAGGTTGCTCAAAACTTCAGATGCTCTCGGAGAGACGAAGTAGCGAAACTTATTGGCGATATTTCCGAGGACTGGCATCCGCTCGGATTTTCTAGATTGCTTCCGGCCTCTGATCCATGCAGACAAACCGCACAATTGTGCTCGATAAAAGATTGGAAGGTAGCAACAAGAGATCTACTAAAATCGTTCGGTGTCCGAGTGTTCCTTACTAGCAATATTGCCATTAAGGATATAAAGAGCAGGGTGCTCATAGATTTTGATAGACCATCTTCGGAAAAGATTCCTTATCTTTACCTTGAAGCACCAAAGTCATCGGAGGATGTCGCTTCAGTCGAGTAGCACAGAGGGACACCAATACTGCGGCCCAATTTCGCTGACTGCGACCGAGGATAGCGTGCTGGTGCGAGAAGTTAGGATCACCGGCGGCCTTGGCTCGGCTGCTACCAGTCTTGCGCCGCCTATCACACAGTAATGCGTCCAGGAACGCGTTGGCAGTGTCGGCGACGCTCAGGTCGGCGAACCGCAGGGCGCGCGATAGGTGCTGGAACATCTCGCCAGATTGCCGATATCTTCACGAGTCCTCCGCACGAGACTTTCCTCCCGGCGGTGGCAGTGCATCATTTCATCCTGTACTGCCTGATCGAAGCCGGCCGGTGCACTTTCCCGTTCAAGCTCAACTCCTGCCTCGACCGCGCCCTGTCCCTCCTGGCGGGACAGGCCGAGATCAGCGCTCTCCTCATCGCTCAACGGTGTGGTCGCTAAATGCTCTTCGTCTAGGAGGCCAAGATTGGCATTCCCGGATCACCCTCCAAGCACACCGCCTGCCTTGCTCGCTACTATCAAGTCTGAGATCGTCCTTGCAAATGCCATTAGTAGATGACCTCGAGTCGTTCGGCGAAAGCGCCGCGTTTCTTCAGCCGTCCACGCGGGCCACCCGCCCGGCGTAAATCAGGTTTAGCAAGAAGTGGTTTCAAAATCCGGTGTAGGATGGCGTGGTTGATGTGTCGTCCGAAGCACTCGTGAAGCCCGTGTCCGAAATGGACGTAATTGTGGGCGGGGCGACCGGGATCGAAGGATTGCGGCTCCGCGATGCGGCGTTCGTCCATCATGGCGGACGCGAAGGCCGCGACGACGGTCGCGCCCTTGGGGATCGTCCTGGCCCGCGACGTTCCGGCGGCGACCTCATTGTCCGTCAGGGCGAGCCGCTTGAGGCCCGGCGCCAAAGGATCGAAGCGCATGGCCTCGAACACTATGTCGTGGAGATCGCTATCGCGGCCTTCCCGCGCCGCGCTTCCCGCGCGCCCAAGCCACGCTGGCCGGCGCAGAAGCTGCTCCAGTGCCTGGGTAACGACCATCGGCGGCTGGGGCGGGCCCCCCACCACCATGCAGAGCAGTGCGGTTCGGATCTCCGCGTCGGAGAAGCCGTCCCGGCCGTCGTCCTGCTTCGCGAGGCAGCGCTCCAACACGTCGTCGGTTTGGCCACGTACGCCTTTGCGCGCGACGACCGCGCTATCGATGTGCTCCCGGAATGCACGGGCGATCTCGGACACCTCGTCGACCCAGGCTTGATCCGAAAGGGAGCCGGTGAACTGGAACTCGAACAACCTAGTTCCCCAGACTTCGAGTCGTCCGTTCCGCGGTTCCGGAACTCCGAAATAGGAGGCGATGAGGTCGAAGCTGACCCGGCGCACAAGCTGGACCACCTCTACGCGGCCGCCTGCTCTATCTACCAGGGTCTGGGCCCGAGCCTCCGCCTCATCGCCAAGGGCGGGGAGGTCCTCTCGGCGCACGACCGACCGCATGGCCTCGAGTTGGACACGGTATTCGGGCGTGTCGCCCATGCCTAGGAAGAACAACTCTCCGCCGGTGATCACCCGGAGGTTCTCGGCATAGGGAACGCCGAAAGCCGCGTCGTTCGCGAACACTTCCACGACATCATCGAAGCGCGTGACGATCCAGATAGAATGGCCGCCCGCGATGGGCCACCATCTCCGCAAGATGCGCATGACGAACGGCGCTGCGGCCAAGACTCGGGAGGTCAGCCAGCCCCGGACACCGCCAGGTGCCCGGTAGGGGTCCGTCGAGGTCAGCGCGCTCATAGCAGAGAGAGGTACTTGATGGCCGGCATGCTCGGAAGGAAAAAGTAGTCCCCGCCGGCCATCCGAACGTATGTCTCGACATCGATCTTCCGGCGGAGCGGCCCGTCTCGGATCGTCTGCTTGCCGGCCGGACCCAGCAGCGGATCGACCTCGTCGAACAGTGTCGCAAAACTGCAGTTCAGCAGCCACGTCTGCTGGATAAACTCGAATTGCCGCTCGATATCCGTGTTAAGACACATAAACAAAAGGCCGCGGTCTTCCGTGTCGGCTCGGCGATCAACCATGAATCTGGGACCGAACTTGCGACCTCGCCGCAGAATGCGGTGATTGTTGGCGGCCTGCAGCATCTCGCGGCGGCTGTCCTCTGTCGGGCTGGGCGCCAGCGCATCACGGGGGAAGGCGCGCCTAACATGGCTGCCCGGTGGGCACCCCCGGGCCTGCGGGTCAATCTTGGCAAATAGGAAGGAGCTATCTGGAAGACCGTACTTGTCGGCCGGATGGTAGCCTCCGCCGGGACAGAGCATGTGTCCATCAAGGCTACGTCCGACGATTCGCTCTGCCAGCCAGATGGCTGTGACGTGATCCGCGTCGGGGTCGGCGGTCCGAATGCGGGCCGCCTGCTCGTCGAGGGACCTCCAGAACGCGGCTACGTCCTGCTTCAGTTCCCGAACGACGAGGTAGCTGCCATCGATCCCGAGGTCGGCGAAGCCTTCGGCCTGAGGATGATCGAGCAGGTCCGCCTGCTTGGGACGA
Source organism: Methylobacterium sp. 275MFSha3.1 (assembly GCF_900108435.1). Taxonomy (NCBI): domain Bacteria; kingdom Pseudomonadati; phylum Pseudomonadota; class Alphaproteobacteria; order Hyphomicrobiales; family Methylobacteriaceae; genus Methylobacterium; species Methylobacterium sp. 275MFSha3.1. The sequence continues at coordinate 91,165 of NZ_FNWP01000024.1, forward strand.
GGATCCTCCTGTGCCGGATCCCCGTCGATCTGACGTGGCACCACCGGCCCAGGTGCCGGCTCGCTGTGACCGTTCTGGTAACCGAACAAGATCTCGCCGAGCGGGATCCCGTGAACTTCATCCTTCTGCATGGGCTGCTGATCGATGAGGACGAGCTTGGTTTCATCGACAGGGACATTCAGCCCGAAGGGAATCGGCTGCGACAGGGCGTCGGCAAAACCGAAATGCTCGCGGCTGATGCCCTTCTTCTCGACATCGAGCAGCAGGTCGAGTTCATGGACGACGTCGACGCCGACGTTCCCGAGCAGTTGCTTGACTTGGAGGGCCCATCCGTCCGCCGCCGGCTCCTCTTTGGTATAGAGCAGCAGAAGGGCGTGGACGGTCACCGATGTCTTCACCTCCATCTCGGCCGGAGCCGCATGTGGGACGGCATAGCCCCCTACCGGCTTGGCTTCGTCGCGGGTGGGATCCCTGCGGGGGGTATTGGCGCTCCATCTCGGGCCGCCCTCGACAACCGACTTCAGCCAAGCGCCGGCGCGGCAATCGCCGAGCCGGCGCATGCGGTCTTCCTGGAACATCCCTTCCCGGAACGGACGCGAAAAGCTGGCGAGCGCCTGCTTGCCGAGGCCCATCCGTCTCAACCCCGTCCACGTGAAGGCAAGGCTCGCCGCCTGGGGCGGCTTCTCGTCCTTCTCGTCTGGCGCTCCGTGCGTCACGGTCACCTTGGCCGCAAGGGCATTCAGCCAAGCCCCTCCTCGCGTTTCAGCTGGCCAGACAAATTCAAGAAAAAGGGCTCGCCCGTAGGGCAGGTGCCCGAACCCGCTCGCGATCAGGCCCTGCGTGCGCCCTCTGATCGGCTCGGCCAGCTTCCAGTTCGGCGGCGCACAGAGCGTGTCGGCAGTCTCTACAGTTCCGACAGCCATGCCTCGGCCTCCTTATCGCTCAGCGTCGTTAGTCGAAGCCCGTTCGCAATCCGGTGATTGCGCTCAATCTGGTCAACGGTCAGGTTAGGGTAAGCGCTGTACCAGAAGCGGCTCACAGCCCGTGAAGCCAGAGCCCAGGCCTTGAACTGTCGCCCGTGGCTGGCGCCATCGTAGATAAGCATGCGGGTCGCCGGGAAGCCTACGCCGCATCCCCACGCAAGTGTCAGCCCGACATGTGCCTTCTCGATGAAGTCGTCGAGATAGCTGCTCCAGCTGTGATCGAAGTTCGAAAAGAAGAGGAGCCGGCTTCCATTATTGAGGAACGCCCAATGCGCAAAGTGCACTGTGCGCATGTTGCCGAGATATCCATTCCGTGCGGTCGCACGCAGCATGAGGCCGAGCCCATAGTGGCCAAGGCGGATGATCGTCGCCCGAAGCACCCCTGGTTTGATGAGTACGATAGAGCCCATATGGTTCTGGGTGATCCAGTCCTCCCGCCGAACGATCTCGCGAAGGGTGTCGTCGGCGACAGGCGGCGCGTCCTGGCTGCTGTCGCGCATCTCGCTCCATCGCACGAGGAGAAGAAGGAGCGGGAAGGTGAGAAAGACGCTTAGCAGGCCGAGGCTCACGGCGCGGACGACTTCGTGCGCGGCCGTCCAGAGCGAAATTTGGGGGCCGAGTTGGAGAATTGCTGCCAGCACACCGAAGGCGTGGGCGAACACGATGATGGGCGAGAGGATGAGTACAGCCAGCGCCACATAGACGAGGACACCCAGCATCAGTAATAGCAACCGTTGCCCGTCGAAGATTTTCAACTGGACACGATTGAAGACCTCCTTCCCCACGAACGCATTCCGGTTCGCCCACAAAAGCGCTACGACGGCGACTGCTCCAAGGCCGACGACGATCAGGTAGAGTTGCCAACGCAGGAGGGGCGCGAGCAGCACGCCCGGAAGCGACAAGCCAAGCAGCGTCAGAACCAGGAAGCGAACGAACCGGATGTAGTCCATGAGGAACTCGCGCGTGGTCACCCGTTTAGGGGCGGCCTGGTCGAGCCAAGGAAATCGTGGTCGCAGCACGCGCCGCAGTCCCGCATGGAGTTCGCTGCACGCGCCCGCCCTGGCGAGGCGGTGGTAACCCTTGGCCGGACGGTCGACTTCCTCGCTGAGGGCGAGGAACAGTGCGTGCTCCTCCAGGATCCGGTCGCGCGTTAGGCCCCGGTTCCCATGGTGGAAGACGCTTGGCCATTGCGTTCGCGCTTCAAGGTAGGCGGCCGCCGTAATCGACGCTTTCCCCTTCGTCGCCGCGTCATAGAGATCTCCCGTTCCGTCGGAAGGCCGCTTGCAACAACGGATCATGGCTTGGAGCATATCGCCGGCCACAACATGGAGCTGGCCCCAGAAAGGCCCGGGCTCGCCGTCGATATTCGCCTCGATGATGAAAATCGGATCGTACTCTGCACCTGGGAATACGCTCATCGACATGAAGTGCAGGGTCGGAACCTGCACTTTCAAGCGGGCGAAGTTCGGCGTTTCGGGTGTGCGCGAAGCGTCCTCGCGCCCCTTGAAGTTCTCGATCAGCGCCGAAAGCCGGCTGCAGCTCTCCGGCTTGACCTCCAAAGGCACACACAGCGTCAACTGTCTCATGCTCGGTCCCATGGCCGGTCCGCCTCGAGCGGCGCCGCCGCTGTGCCCCGGCACAGGGATGAGGCGCATCCGCACGGTCACTTGAGCACCTCGTCACCCGGCATCACTGCTGTGATGAAGCGGTAGGAATGGTTGGTTTTGTAGCGCGGGTCGTCCTTGACGAGCGCCATGAATTTACGATGGCCGTCCCTGGTGCGACCGACGAGGCAACCGGCGCTCGTGCGTCCGAGATCGTCCTTCGAGGCATCGTAGCCCCAGTGCTGGTTGATCGCGAAGAGGCCCGTGTCGAGTTGATCGCCTGTCCGCTTAAAGTCCTTGTTCAGGTCTCGGTAGACGCTGATCGGCTCGGCCTGGACCAATGCCTCGTGTGCCGACGGGGTATTGGGGTGGTGGGTGCCCACCACCCAGGCCTTGTACTGATTGAAGGCAATGCGTGCGGCGCCCTTGGCGTTCATCGGGTTCATCGTCCAGAACCGGCCGGGCTCGGTTGTGCTGTCCCATATCGAACCGTCAAGATTCGGCCTTCCGTCAGCGCCGATCGTGAAAACGATGCGTAGGTCGTTGAACCTATTCGACGCATCGTTGTTTAGCGTTCCGTCCGGATCGACTCCTTCGAGATAGACGATATTTTTGCACTCGGGATGGCGGCAGATAAAGTAAAACTTGGCATTCATATAGGCGATGACTTTGTCGAGCCAAGTACCGCTTTGGGTGATATCGGGCAGGAGGGCTGCCGGCGCAAGCAACCTCTGCGCTACGGCTCGGGTGAATCCGTCGCGCAGCGACACGCCATTCCCTTCGCAAAACTCGCTAAGCGCCCAAGCCGACACGGGGCCGAACATCCCATCGGCCGGCGGATCGAGGTAGCCAAGTTCCGACAACCTCCACTGGATGGCCTTGGCGAGGGCCCCGTTGGAGCTGAGGTTCGTGATAAGGAGCGGCGGACCGTCGAAGAGCTCGAGCGCCTTGGTGCCCTCGCCGCTCGATGAGGGGCCGATTTCCAACCTTTTCCGATAACGGGATGGCTGGATGTTCCGATCGAGGTAACCGTTGAGCCAAGTTCGATAGGCCAGGGTCGTGTTGCCGTTGGCCGCGTTGACGAGAGCCTGCGCCTTGCTCTGCCCGACTTGCGTTGCGAAATCGCTGAAGCTGTAGACTTTCGTTCCTTTGAGGAAAGCCTGTGCACCTCCGAGGCCCTCGTGATGGGCGAGATAAATGAAGCGGGCCTTCTCGTCGTCGCCGATCTCGTCGGCGACGATGCCGGTCTTGATGAGGGCGTTCAGGTTGAACAATCCGTATTCGGCCGCCGCGACGATTGAGAGCCGTGGATCGAAGCGCAAGGCGAGAAGCTCGGCCTCTCGTCCTGCCACGATCGCGTTGGCCGCGGTTAACAAGCCCTTGGCCCGGCCGCACTCGTTCAGCAGCGTCTGCGCCTTCTTGGCTTCGCCCAGCCACGTCGAGGCGAGGAACTGGGTGAGGCCAGCGGCGCTGCTGGTCCCGGCCTGCGAGTCCTTGTTCCACTGTCCATTCGGCAGCTTGGCGGCTTCGGCGTTGATGAGGGCAGCGATGGCCGCCGCATCGATCTCGGTCCGAATCTCGGCCTCAATCAGGAAGCTGCGGTAGATCTCGTTGGGCCCGAGGACGAGGTTGCCGCCTGGCTGCAGCCCCGCAGCGGCGGGGTCTGGCGTTCCGCTCCCCGGTTCGGCCGAAGAGATCCAACCTGTCGTGACGCGACCGTCCGCCAGTCGCACGTCGGCTTTGCTCCACGGCGGCAGCCGCAAGCGGACGCCGACGATGTCGCCGATGACTGTCGTCCCCTCTCCTTCCGGCTGATCGTAGAGGTGGATAGGCTTGGTTTGGTTCTCCTTCAGGGCGTCCGAATGGACCCAGCCCAGATAAGTTTGAGCGCCTGTAGAAGCGACCGACACTTTGGTCCAAGGCTTTAGTTCGCGTAAGACGACAACTTCGTGTCCGATATCCAGCCCCATCACTTCGGCAGAAGTGTCGTCGGGATCTGGCCTAAGCGATGTCTTCGTAATGACGACACAATTCGTCATGAGAACATCCTCCAATCGCGGCGATGAGCCCTATCCACGACTCATCGCTCGCGAAAATGAAAGCCTAACCCGGAGCTGTCGCAACTGGAAGATGCAAAGATGACAGTCGAGCGCATTCCCAATCGAGATTATCCTTATCAGGCGACCATCATACTGCTGGGGGGTCGTGTCCCTGGAGGTGGTGTAGCTCGCCGGTAGCGGGAGAGCCCGCCTGCGCGCCCTTCACAGCGCTGTAGCAGGCGGGCTCTCTCGCGGGGTGGTCATCGGCGGTTGCCGGGTAGGGTCGGGTTGCGAGCACCAACCTCGAACCCGAGAGACCCCCGATGACCGACGAGATGATGGCCCTGCGCGGGCTGATGGAGAAGAGCGCCAACACAGATCTCCTGCGCGAGATGATCGGCTTTGCGGCCGAACGCCTGATGGAGCCGGAGGTCGGTGGCCTGACCGGCGCGGCCCACGGCGAGAAGAGCGCAGAGCGGTTGGTCCAGCGCAACGGCTATCGTGACCGGGACTGGCAGACGCGGGCTGGGACAGCCGAACTGCGCATCCCCAAGCTGCGTAAGGGCTCGTACTTCCCGGCTTTCTTGGAACCGCGCCGGATGGCTGAAAAGGCGCTCACGGCTGTGATCCAGGAGGCCTACATCCAGGGCATCTCGACCCGCTCGGTTGATGACCTCGTCCAAGCGATGGGCGGCACAGGCGTGTCGAAGAGCCAAGTCAGCCGGCTCTGCCAGGAGATCGACGAGCGGGTCGGCGCGTTCCTCGACCGGCCGATCGAGGGCGAGTGGCCCTACCTCTGGATTGATGCGACCTACGTGAAGGTGCGCCAGGACGGACGCATCGTCTCTGTCGCCGTGATCGTGGCGGTCGGTGTGAACACTGACGGCCATCGCGAGGTGCTTGGCATGGATGTCGGCCCCTCCGAGGCCGAGACGTTCTGGACGGACTTTCTCCGCAAGCTGGCGCGCCGGGGCTTGCGAGGGGTCAAGCTGGTGATCTCGGATGCCCACGAGGGCATCAAGGCATCGGTGGCCAAGGTGATGAACGCGACCTGGCAGCGTTGCCGCGTCCACTTCATGCGCAACGTGCTCGCCCATGCCGGGCGCAGCGGGCGGCGTGTCGTCTCCGCCTTCATCGCCACGGCGTTCGCCCAGGACGACGCCAAGGCGGCCCGTCAGCAGTGGCGGCGCGTGGCCGATCAGCTCCGGCCGAAGGTCCCCAAGCTCGCCGCCCTGATGGACGAGGCTGAGCCGGACGTGCTGGCCTACATGGGCTTCCCCACCCAGCATCGGGTCAAGCTGCACTCCGCGAACCCGCTGGAACGCCTCAACGGTGAGATCAAGCGCCGGACCGAGGTGGTCGGCATCTTCCCCAACGAGGCGGCCATCACACGCCTCGTCGGCGCGATCCTGCTGGAACAGAACGACGAGTGGGCCGTCCAGCGCCCCGCTACATCACCCTGGAAAGCATCGCCCCGATCGGCGATGATCCCCTCGTCAGCCTGCCCAACCTGGCAGCCTGATCAATCCGGCCCCGGCCGGTGATCGTGGTGGCCACGCCGAAGCTACACCACGCCAGGGGACACAACCCGCCGAGGGGCAGGAAAAGGCAAACCTCCGACGACTTCGAGGTACGTAACTCCATGTAATCCCGTGATCCGCGACGAATCGGTCGCGCGCCTGTGATCTGCCCCCAATGAAGTGGTCCGCCCTGAGGTATGGCTTTCGGGCCAGGATGAGGACGGACAGATGGGAACGAAGCGGCACAAGCCGGAGGATGTCGTCGCCAAGCTGCGGCAGGTGGATGTGCTGGTCTCGCAGGGCCAGAGCGTTGGGGACGCGATCCGCACGATCGGCGTGACGGAGGTCACCTACTACCGCTGGCGCAAGGAGTACGGCGGCCTGAAGAGCGACCAGGTCCGGCGCATGAAGGACCTGGAGACCGAGAACCAGCGGCTCCGGAAGGCAATCGCCGATCTCACGCTCGACAAGCTGATCCTGCAGGAGGCTGCCCGGGGAAACTGACCAGCCCCGCGCGCCGACGCGCCTGCATCGAGCATGTCATGGACGTCCTGGACGTCTCCGAGCGCCGCGCTTGCAGTGCGCTCGGGCAGCATCGCTCGACCCAGCGCAAGGTGCCGCGGGGCAGAGACGACGAGGCGACGCTGACCGCCGATCTTGTGGAGCTGGCGCGCCGGTACGGGCGCTACGGCTACCGGAAGATCGGCGCGCTGCTGAAGGCGGCCGGCTGGTTGGTCAACGACAAGCGGGTCGAGCGGATCTGGCGGCGCGAGGGGCTGAAGGTGCCCGGCCGCCAGCCGAAGAAGGGCCGGCTGTGGGACGGGGATGGTTCCTGCATCCGGCTCAAACCGGAGCGGCGCGACCACGTGTGGGCCTACGACTTCGTCGAGGCGCGCACCCATGACGGGCGCAAAATCCGGATGCTCAACATCGTCGACGAGTTCACCCGCGAATGTCTGGCGATCCGCGTTGCGCGCAAGCTGAAGGGAGCTGACGTGATCGACGTGCTCTCGGACCTGTTTATCCTGCGCGGCGTGCCCGAGCACGTTCGTTCAGACAACGGACCCGAGTTCATCGCCAAGTCGGTGCAGTCCTGGATTGCGGCCATTGGCGCAAAGGCCGCCTACATCGCGCCGGGCTCACCGTGGGAGAACGGCTTTGTCGAAAGCTTCAACGCGCGATTGCGGGATGAACTCCTGAGCGGCGAGATTTTCTACACCCTGAGGGAGGCACAGATCATCATCGAAAGCTGGCGTCGGCACTACAACACGATCCGCCCGCACGGTGCGCTTGGCTATAAGCCACCAGCGCCGGAGGTGTTCGTGCCAGCCATGACCGCTTGGCCGACTGCGCTCGCCCGACCGGCTCCGTCGGCCAAGCTACCCGTAGAGCAGAGGCCGACCCTGCACTAACTTTGAACTCGGACCACCGCGTGGGGGCTGGTCAGTAGGCGGGCCTGTCTACATATCGCACAAATTGTGCCTGTCGCAATCTCGGCAACCCAAAAATGTGCCCACCGTCGCTCAGAATTCAACCTATGCTAAGATCGAAGACAGGAGACGTTCTGCCTCAGTGTGGAGGTACCGATGGGACAGCGGATGCGGCCAACGTTGAGTTCCGTGAGTGAGCAAGTGCGGGAAGACGTTGAAGATTGCGGATCTCCGTGGTCGCGCCCCTTTGGAGCGACGCGGCTCGTGTCGCAAATCGCCGAAGCGCTGCACGTACCCCCAGCAGAGCTCTACAATCTGCCCACTGCCGTCATGCCAGTGCACAAAACCGACGGTGATGATATCTTAGGGCGGGATTGCGAGGCGCTTCTGCACGTCTACAGGCGCATTCTTGATCCCGACAAGCGTCAGCAGCTGCTGGCCCTCGTGCTAGAGGTGGCCAACCAGTCCTAAATTACGCGGCAAGTCGGGTATTCGTAGCAGACCGAACAATGGGTCGCGAGGGAAATTGGCAGCGATGTCCGCTTCGAGGCATCTGTAGGTCATGAGCGGTCGGGCGGAAAACCACCCATACCGTCTATCCCGCCGAAGATAGGCGCATCCCGTAACCCGTCATGCTGGCTGGCCGGCAGCGGTTGCTCAGAAGGGGTGACGAGCTAATTCTTGGTAAAATCGCGCCAATTCGATCGCGATATCCCGAAAAGTACCTCTAACTTTCAGAAGGCGGCCAGCTACGCATTGTATGATTGGGCACTTACACCAAGCGTGTAAGCAAATTTATTAACCGCATTGCTTGATAGACCGCTGTCATCGCCATGCATTTAGCCACCGACGGCCACCTTGTACGTTAGGCCGCGGGCACGGCGATACGCGCCCAAACACGATTGCCCACCCGCCCGTCTGGCGCAGCTCGTAGCAGGATCTCATGGCTTTCCGCGTTGGTGCGCGCCTTCAACTGATCACCCTGATCGCACTCGGTGGCATGGCGGCGCTGATCGGGCTCGCAGGCTGGGATATGTCCCAGACGGTCACGGACGCACGCGAGTTGAAGACGCGCGACCTCGTCGAGACCGCGCAAGGGGTGCTCGCCTACTTCGAAGCTGAGGAGCGCGCCGGCCGGATGACCCGCGATGCCGCACAGCAAGCGGCCGTAGCGGCAGTTCGGAACCTGCACTACGCGGGCAGCGAGTACTTCTGGATCCAGGACATGCAACCGCGCATGGTGCTGCATCCCAAGGCCGAGTTGATAGGCAAGGACATTGGCGGGATCGTCGATCCGGCTGGCAAGCACCTATTCGTCGACATGGTCGAACAGGTGAAGCAGTCGGGCGCGGGCTTCGTCCCATACCTTTGGCCGAAGCCCGGCCTGGATCAGCCGGTGGCAAAGATCTCCTACGTGAGAGGCTTCGCTCCGTGGGGATGGATCATCGGATCGGGCATCTATGCGGACGACACGGCGGCGCAGATGCGCCCGACCCTGATGCGTCTGCTCGGTGGCGCGGCCATCATTGCGATGATGATCGGTCTGCTGGCTACCCTGATAGGGCGAAGCGTAGCGCGACCCATGCGAGCCATGACGGTGTTCATGACCGATCTCGCTGCGGGGGACCTTACCCGAGAGGTGCCAGGCGCGGAGCGCAGAGATGAGATCGGGGCGATGGCGGCGGCCGTGCAGGTGTTCAAGGACAACCTCATCCGCACACGACAGCTGGAAGAGGAGACGGCGCAAGCGCGAGCATCAGCCGAGGAGCATCGCAAGCGCGCCATGCGCGAGATGGCCGACGGGTTCGAGGCGGCGGTCGGTGGCGTCATCGGGATGGTGTCATCCTCGGCCACCGAGCTTCAGGCGACCGCCGGAACCATGAGCGGCACCGCCGCCGACACCGCAGCCCAGTCGTCCGCCGTGGCCGCGGCTGCCGAAGAGGCAGCCTCGAACGTCAACACCGTCGCCGCGGCGGCGGAGGAACTGGGCTCCTCGGTTCAAGAGATCGGCCGGCAGGTCGACGGGGCCGCCGAGCTGGCGCGGCAGGCGGTGGGGGAGGCCGATCAAGCGGGCACGCTGGTCCATGAACTGAGCACGGCCGTCGCCCGGATCGGAGACGTCGTGGGCCTGATCTCGAACATCGCAAGCCAGACCAACCTGCTGGCCTTGAACGCCACCATCGAAGCGGCCCGGGCGGGGGCGGCCGGGAAAGGGTTCGCCGTGGTGGCCGCCGAGGTGAAGGCGCTGGCCGAGCAGACCGCCAAGGCGACGAGCGAGATCTCCGGCCAGATCCTGCAGATCCAGGTGTCGACCGGGCAGGCCGTCGCCTCGATTGGCGGGATCACCGGGCGGATCCGCGAGATCAGCAACGTCGCCACGTCGATCGCCGCCGCCGCGGAGGAGCAGGGGGCTGCGACCCAGGAGATCGTCCGCAACGTGGCCCAGGCGGCATCGGGTACGGGGGAGGTCACGGGCAACATCGCCGGCGTGGCGGGGGCCGCCGAGGAGACCGGAGCGGCGGCGACCGAAGTGCTTGGAGCCGCCTCGGAACTGTCGCGCCAATCGGAGCACCTCACGGCCGAGGTCGCCCGCTTCCTCGCCACCGTGCGCGCAGCCTGAGCTGCCCCTACCTTTCCTATCGCGCCGTCAATTGGCTGAACGTGTGAACGTCCGCTTCCGCTTTGTCTCCGAGTGGAAGCGGACTGGCGGAAATCCACCCCGAGTAGACAGTCCGATAGCGACCCCCGGCAGCCGTACGGACACCCATAAGCACGCCCCGAAAGCAGACACCTTCGCCTCAGATCCGGGCCGTAGGCTTCCGCGCTTCCGCCGTAAGCGAACGTTTGGACGGACGCACCGCGGGCCCTCACCGGGCCGAACGCGACCATCTACAACCGGCTTCGTGCCCTGGGCAGCCAAGGGGGCAAGGTCAGGTCGTTCGGGACGTTCACTCAAGCTGGCGGACCGCTTCCCAGGTGCTATGCGACTCCGCCGCCGAAGGCCCAATGCTGCGCCTGAGGGGCAAAAAGAGGAGCAAAGCCGAGATATCGGCTGCTCACGCGGTGGGCGCACAACCAAGATCCACGCCTTCACTGATCGCTTCTGCCACCCGCTCGCCTGTGAAATCGTCGGTCGGGACGGTCGGTCTATCGGTAATCCGGTCCCAAGCGCCGCATCGCCCGAACCTTGGCGGCGTGGACCGCTGGGCTGCGGACGAGTTCGTGACAGAACAGCAGCGGCATCGGTTTCAGCGCGTCATGAACTGCTCCGTCGCCTCGAGCCATGGACATGGTCTGCCGCGCGGCTGCTGCGCCGACGGCGTCGGCGAGTGTGGTCCAATCCTCCACTGATCCGTGCCCGCGCTGCAAGATCGCATTGCCCCACAGATGGCCCTGCTCGCGCAGGTACGGCACGTCCTGCCGGGTCAGACAGGCAGCCATCGCGTAACCCTCGACGTCTGCCCGAAGCGCGGCGCGTCGCGCTTCCGCGGCAGTTGAGGTGCTGAGAAGGGCCGCGCCGAGCACCGCCGCC